>CBDULG010000376.1:0-3026 GCA_965367985.1 uncultured Rhodocyclaceae bacterium | reverse complement strand
TCTTGTCAGGCTCCTGCGCCAGCGACTGCACGAGCTCGGCTTCGGCCACTGAAATGCTGCATCGCTCAGCAATGACATCGGCCGACATGCCGCGCTTCGCGAGACCCAATGCCTCGCTGTACATCGGCGAAATGCTTTGCGCGGCGCGTGCGGCGGCCAGCGCCGCGGCCTGGCCGTCGATGATGCTGCGCAATTCAGCAATCGCGCTGCGCTGCGCATCCTGCACTTCACGCAATTGCGAAACGTCGCGCCGCAATTGGCGAATTTCGAGGGCATGCGCAAAGTCGTCGGCGACCGCCGACGGCTGGAGCGCGCCGCGCGCGGGGGCGGTCGGCGCATCGGGTGGCGCCTCGGTGGCCGGATCCGAGTCGCTGTGCTCGGTCACCACCAGGCGCGCCAGCGCGGTATTTTCTTCCGCCGCGGGCGCGCCGCTATCACCTTTCACCTGCATCGCGCGAATGAGCTGGAAGACGAGATACACCGCAAGCACGGCGATGACGACGAAAATCCATTCACGCGTACTCATGCCCGTGCCCCCGCGCCGGCCTGCGCCGGCGCCTCATCGCCACACCAATAACGAGTCCATTCCATCATCCATCCGATATGCATTCCCACGCCCTCTGCGGGTCTTACCGATCCGCCCGACAGTGATCGCACCGTGTGAACGATAATACGGGCGCCCTTCACTGACGACAACGCCCATGCCGACCGAATTGACCCTGATCGCCTTCTGGGCGAAGAAGATCACCGCTTTTCTCATCTTGCCACCGGGCGGCCCGCTGTTGCTCATCGGCTTCGGTCTGCTGGTCGCGCGGGCTCGCTGGATGGCCTGGCTGGGCTGGTTCTATGCCCTCGCGGTGAGCGTGCCGATCACCGTGAACATGATCGCCGAGCCGCTTGAAGCGACCGCCCCGGTCAGTCTCGACGCGGTGCGGCGCACCGGCGCGATTGTCATTCTCGGGGCCGGCACGCGCAGTTACGCGCCCGAATATGGCGGCAGCACGCTCAACGCACTGGCGCTCGAGCGGGCGCGATATGGTGCTCGGCTCGCCAAAGCGACGGGCCTGCCGGTACTGGTTTCGGGTGGCGCACCGGAGAGCCGCACGCCAGAAGCGTGGATGATGCGCGATGCGCTGCGTGACGATTTCGGTGTGCAGGTACGCTGGGCCGAAGCGAGTTCGCGCGACACCCGCGACAATGCCACCGATTCGGCGCAATTGCTGCGCGCCGCCGGCATCGACCGCATCACCTTGGTGACCCATGCAGCGCACATGCCGCGCGCCCAGGCCGCCTTCGAAGCGGCCGGCCTGCAGGTCACCGCGGCGCCCACCGCGTGGCTCTCCAACCCCGATCCGGATCTGTTGCCGGGCGATTTTCTGCCCAACGCGCGTGCCGCCTACAAAGGCTGGTATGCGGTACACGAATGGGTCGGCGGCCTGGCCTATCGGATGATGGCGCCGCCCCCGCCGACACCGGCGCGCGCATCGCACTGAGGACGACTCAAACCTTCTGGAGCGCCTGATCGAGATCGGCGATCAGGTCGTCCGCGTGCTCGAGGCCGACCGACAGCCGCACCAGGCCCTCCACCACGCCAGCCTGCGCACGCACCTCGGGCGCCACGCCCGAGTGCGTCGTGGACGCCGGATGGCAGACGAGCGATTCGGTGCCGCCCAGGCTGACCGCCAGCTTGAAGAGCGTGAGCGCATTGACGAAGCGAAACGCCGCCGCGCGCCCGCCCTCGAGCACCAGCGAAAACGTCGAACCCGGCGCGCTGCACTGGCGCGCGTAAACTTCGCGGTAACGCGCATCGTCGATATGCTCGGGATGCAGCACGGTGAGCGGCTGCGGCGCCTCGGTGGCCAACCATTGCGCCACCCGGCTCGCGCTGTCCGCCGCACGGCGCATGCGCAAGGCGAGCGTTTCCATCGAGCGCCCGACAAGCCATGAAGAATGCGCATCGAGCTGGCAACCCACCGCCGTGCGCCACGCGCGCAGCGTGTCGATCTGCGCACGCGGCCCGGTCACGCCGCCGGCGATCAGGTCGCTATGGCCGCCGACATACTTGGTGAGCGAATACACCACCATGTCGATGCCGTGCTGCAGCGGCTGCTGGAACAGGGGGCCGAGCAGCGTGTTGTCGCACACCGACGGTGGCCGGTAGCCGTGGCGCGCGGAGAACGCCGCGAGCGTCGAATCCACTGCGGCGAAATCGACCAGCGCATTGACCGGATTGGCCGGCGTCTCGATATAGAACAGGCCCACCCGCCCGCGCCCGGCCGCCGTCTCCAGCGCCGCGCGCATCTGCGCCTGCGACATGCCGTCGTCGAAGGCAACGCTGCTCACGCCCCATTCCGGCATCACCTGGTTGATCAGCGTTTCTGTGCCGCCGTACAGGCTGCGGCTGCGCACAATCTGCTGGCCGGGGCGCAACAGCGAGAAAAACAGCGCGCTGATTGCCGCCATGCCGCTGGACGTGATCAGCGCCGCCTCGGCACCGTCGAGCAGCGCCAGGCGCTCCTCGGCAATCTGCAGGTTGGGGTGATTGAGGCGGCCATACACCAGCCCGCCACGATCGCCCTCGGGCGCCGGCGCACGGCCGGCGGCGATATCGAAAAACGCGGCGCCCTCTTCCGCGGTGCGAAAGGCAAAGGTCGAGGTCAGGAACACCGGCGGCTTGACCGCGCCTTCCGAGAGAAAGGGGTCGAAGCCGTAGCTGAGCATCTGTGTTTCCGCATGCAGCGGCTGTTCGCCAATGTGCGTGCGGCGGTTTTTTGCGTCCGACATGCCGGCCTCAGCGTTCAATTTGAATGCCCGAATCGTGCGCGCCGCGGCGGTCGATCGCAAGCCTCGCGCACGACGCCCCTCGCTCTTACGCGTCGCTGCGGGCCATGACAAGTTACTGCGCTAACATTGATTCATTGTCTGCGCATCTTAACTTGGCGAACGATGCGGGCAATCGTCCGGCGCGCCCCGAGCGCGCGCTCGATCCACAACCGCCTGGGAGAACCAACATGCAATCGACCGTT
>CBDULG010000375.1:0-3055 GCA_965367985.1 uncultured Rhodocyclaceae bacterium | reverse complement strand
AGGTGTACACGCTCGACAGGCCGTCGGTGAGGCGGTCGATGATGCACACCATGCGCAGCATGCCGTGTTCGCGAAACTCGATCAGGCGCGTGTCGACATGGCTTTGCAGCAGGAAATGGCCATATTGCTCACGGCTGTCCTGATCCATTCCACCGCCGGCGTGGCGCGCGACCTGGTAGGCCTGATAGAGCGCGTAGTGTTCATCATTGAAGACCAGCGGATGTTCGAACACGTCGAGTGCGTGGTGCTTGCGCAGGGTGCGTCGCTGGCTGCGGTTGGGCTCGAAACGCTCGACGGGGATGCGCACCGGCACGCAGGCGCGGCAATGGTCGCAATAGGGGCGGTATGTGAATACGCCGCTGCGGCGAAAGCCGTTGCGCACAAGATCCGAGTACACCGGCGTGTCGATCACATGGTTGGGCGTGGCGACCTGCGAGCGTGCCTGCTGATCGGTGAGGTAGGAGCACTGGTACGGGCTGGTCACGTAGAACTGGATCAGGGCGTAGGGATAGTCCTTCTGCATCAGGGCACCTCAAAATTCCTTTCCGTGTCACCGTCACTATAGGTCTCGCCGGCGAATTCGATAAGGCAGAAACCGTGGCCGAACGGGTCGGAAAAGCTAATGCAACGCGAACCGTGCCAATCGACGCTCGCGCCCTCCTGCACGGCGCCGGCGCGTACGGCGCGTGTGGCAGCCTTGGCGACATTATCGACAACAAAATCGATATGCACCGGCGTCCAGTGCCGAGCGTACTGCCGTTCGTCGGTGGCGAATTCACTCGGCGGTGACCCGGCCGGTCTCGCCAGCAGATAAATCGTCGACGCGGCGCCAGCGAGTTCCGCGACGTCCTCGTCGATGATGCGATCGAGGCGCAGGCCAAGCGCGTCGCGATAGAACGCAATGGCCGGCGCAAGCGCCGGTACATCGACATTGATGATCGTTTTCATCCGCCTGCCACCCATTTCTGCGGCGCCTTCCAACGCGCCGGCCAGCGCTGTGGCGCCGGGTCGGGGCCGATCAGGCTGGCAAGCGACTCGCTGAATGCCGCGCGCGGGATCTCGATTCCGCCCATCGACTGAAGATGCGGCGTGGACATCTGACAATCCATGAGGCCGAATCCTTGCGCGTCGAGGTAGGCTGAAAGATGCGCCAGCGCGACCTTCGAAGCGTTCGGCACGCTCGAAAACATCGATTCGCCGAAGAACGCGCGATCGAGCGCAACGCCGTACACGCCGCCCGCCAGCGTGCCGTCTTTCCAGATTTCGACACTGTGCGCATAGCCCAGTTCATGCAGCCGGCAGTACGCATGTTGCATCTCGCGGGTGATCCATGTGCCGCTCGACGCGCGGATCTGCGCGCATTTGCCGATGACGGCGCCGAAAGCCGTATCGAAGCTGACATCGAATCGCTTCTGGCGCAGCGTTTTGGCGAGTGAGCGCGAAATGTGCAGCCGGCCCGGGCGCAGGATCATGCGCGGATCGGGGCTCCACCAAAGAATCGGCTCGCCCTCGCTGAACCACGGAAAAATGCCACGGCGGTAAGCGGCGAGGAGCCAGTGCGGACTCAAGTCGCCGCCCGCCGCAAGCAACCCGTCGGGGTCGCGAAGCGCCCGGGACAGCGGCGGGAACTTTGGCTCGGTGAGCCAGGGGATCATGCGGTGAGGCTCGCCGCGAGGGCCGGCACCGGCTCATAAAACGTGACGACGTGATCGACCGCAAGGCGGATGCCGATGCGCTCGCCGATGGCGTGATTGTGGTGGCTGGGCACGAGCGACAGCAGCCGTGTGCCGTCCTCGAGCTGCAAGGTGTACAGGATGTCGGCGCCGCGAAACGCCTTGTGCAGCACGGCGGCTTTTTGCGGGCTCTCGTCGTCGTGCACGACGTCGTCGGGGCGTAGCAGCACATCCACGTTGGCGCCCGGCGGGCACACGCCGAGCGGTCCGCAATCCATCGGCGTATCGCTGCGCAGCGTGCCCAGCGGAATGCGTACCTGGTGGTCGCCGATCACCCGGCCGGGGACCAGAACCCCCTGGCCGACGAAGTCTGCGACAAAGCGGTTGACCGGCCGGTGATAGAGGTTGTACGGCGTGTCCCACTGCTGAAGGTGGCCTTCGTGCATGAGGCCGATGACGTCGGCCACCGCGAAGGCTTCGTTCTGATCGTGAGTCACGAGAATTGCCGTGGTGCCGGTGGCCTTGAGGATGCGGCGCACTTCCAGCGAGAGGCGTTCGCGCAGTTCGACATCGAGATTCGAGAACGGCTCGTCCATCAGCAGCAGGCGTGGCGCGGGTGCCAGCGCTCGGGCGAGGGCGACGCGTTGTTGCTGTCCGCCGGACAACTCGTGCGGATAGCGCTCGGCTTGCGGTTGCAGGCCGACCAGCGCGAGCAGTTCGTCGACGCGGCGTTGCGCTTCGGTCTTTTTGCGCCGCGACAGGCCGAAGCCGATGTTGTCGCGAATCGTCAGGTGCGGAAAGAGCGCGTAGTCCTGAAACACCATGCCGATGCGCCGCCGTTCGGGCGGTTCGTGGTGGCGCGTGCTGCTCATGCAGTGGCCGGCGATGCGGATTTCGCCCTGCTTGACCCGCTCGAATCCGGCGATCGCGCGCAGCACAGTGGTCTTGCCGCAGCCGGACGGGCCGAGCAGGCAACCGATGTCGCCCTCGGCGAGGCGGAATTCAAGCCCGTCGACCACGGTTTGCGGCCCGTAGGCGAGAGTCATCTGGCTGACATGAAGCAACGGCATGGCGAATTGCCGGAATGTACCGGCGGGAATGGGAATGCGATCCATTATAATTTAGCCCGTTGCCCGGGACATGCCGATGTCCGGGCTTTTTTTCAGGGACCGGATGCGTCGACGCCTTCTCGCGCTGGGAGATCACCGACTGCTGACGCTGGCCGCAGTCCTTGTGGCGATGCTCGCCGCCGTGCCGATCGCCGCCGTGTTCTTCAGCCTCACTGACTGGAGCACGGGCGCGACCTGGGCGCATCTGAGTTCGACCGTGCTGCCCGAGTATGTCGGGAACACGGTCGTCCTGTGCATCGGCGTCGGGATCGG
>CBDULG010000374.1:0-3101 GCA_965367985.1 uncultured Rhodocyclaceae bacterium | reverse complement strand
CGCAGCGTGCGCTCCTTGCTGTCGGCACCGGCCGCCTTGTTGTAGGCGACGCGGTGCGCGGGCCCCAGCAGCGTGGTGATGGCATCGACCAGCGTCGATTTGCCCGAGCCAATGTCGCCGGTGAGCAAGCCGTTTTGGCCGTCGAGTTGCAGCGTCCATACGCGGCCGTCGAAGGTGCCCCAGTTGAACACCTCCAGCCGGCTCAGGCGAAAGCCCGACAGGGTGTCGTCGGCGGTGAAATCCAGACCGAGGGATTGCGGCTCATTCATCGGTCGCGCCCTCCCTGGCCGATGTTGCATGCGATGTGGTGCCAGTGAGCTGCGTCCGATAGACCGCCAGGCGCGCATCGAATTCGGCTAGCCATTGCGCATCCACGAAGGCTTTCAGAATGCGCCGCACTTCGTAGCTCGCCGGGCCGGTGGCGGCCGCGCCGCGGGCGGCCTTGAGCTTGTGCAAAAAGCCCAGGTCGACCACCTTGTTGATGGTGGTTTCGATCTGATCGATCAGTCGGGCTTCGTTCGGCCCGTCGGGCAGAAAGACGCGCACCAGCTCGACGATCTCGTCGCGGCTCAGCACCAGCCGCGTATCGCCGCCACCCGCATCGAACTCGGCCAGCTTCTTGCGCAGCAACGCCAGCAGCAGGCTGACCGGAAACGACAGCGGCCGGCGCGCCACCAGCCGGGGCAGACGCGGCGCCGGGTCGTCGTCGGCCGGATCGGGACGGCTCTTGAAGAAGGCATAGCCTTCCGCCTCGTCGAGCACCAGTTCCAGATTGAGCACCGCCGCGTAATCGCGCACTCGCGCCTGCAAATTCAGTAAACCGGCCCACAGACGTTCGTCGCTGTCGCGATAGAGCACGCGCTTGAGCAAGTTGATCAGCAGCACCGACAAATCGGCCTCCGGGGCCGGCGTCGGAATGCTGTTTTCGTGGTCTTCGTCCATCGCGTGCATCAGTCAGTTCGATCTTTGTCAGCGCAGAAATATCACCCGCGGCAGCCGCGCACTTCGCGTCAGTGCTTCGCCATCGGGCGCCACGGCCTGCCAGCGGATATGCTCGACGTGGCCCTCATCGACCACGGTGCTGAACGCCTCGCTGCCCAGTTGAAGATAGGCCACCAACTCGGCCAGCCCGTTTTGCAGGGGTTGCGTCGTCACCAACTGATTGAGGGTGATTTGCGCGCTGCCCTGCAGGGCGTGGCGGATGTGGCGGGCGAGCCGCGCCTTGTCGACCACCACCTGATCGAACAAGGTCGACGGATCAATGTCCTCGTCACCCGCCTGCAAGACCAGATCGGCAATCACCGGTTTGATCGGCGGTGTGAACAAAGGGCGTTCCATCGCCAATTCGATGTCGGCGCTCGACTCGGCCATCTCCATCACCATGCCGCCGGGCATGTCGTTGCGTAGCGCCAGCGCCTTGCTTTCGATGCCGTGCAGGATGTCCATGATACGGCGATTCTCCAGCCAGGCCTGGTCGTCCAGAAAACGTCGCAGTTGCTGCGACAATTGTGCCACCGTGCGCTGGGTTTGCTCGCCCGCCTCCATCCAGTCGTAATGCACGCGGCGCGTGCGCGCGTCCGGGTGCAGATCGGCCACCGCCGGCAGCGCCAGCACCCGCTCGAGCAATCCGGTCAGTTCCTCCTGGCGCCGGCTGGAAAGCAGAAAATCCCAGAAGGCGCGGAAGCTCTTGCCCTGATCGGAATCGGCAATCGCGTCGCGTTCGCCCATGATCTCTTCGAGCAGCGCGCCCTTGCTGCCTTCCCACAAGGCGATGCGCTCGCGCACGCGGCGATCGAGCTGACGAAAGTTGTGCTCCACTTCGCGAAAGTCGGTCAGCAACTCGCGCGCGCCCTGCATGAACTGTTGAAAACGATCCTTGAGCGCGGTGTCGTCCAACAGCGGCACGTCGCCCGCCACCACCCGCGCAATCTCGGCATCGATCTCGTCGCGTTTGCGGTGCAATTCGGCGATGCGTTTTTCCGGGTCGGCTTCGCTGCCCTCGCTCATCTGCTTGAGCAAGTCGAACAGCGTCAGCAGACGCGATTCGGTGCCGACGAACTGGCGCTCACTCAGTTGCAGCAACCACGCAATCGCCTTTTCTGTCGCGGGTGTCAGGTCGAACTGCGCTTCGTCCGTGCCCGGCCGGTAAAACTTGCGCAACCAACCCTTTTCGGGCGCCGCCCAGTCGTTCAGATAGTCGGATGCGGACTTGGGAAACGCGCCTTCACCGAGTTGCTGGCGCAGCGCGTACAACTGGTCATCCAGCGCCTCAACCAGATCCGCCGCCGCCATCACCCGCACATTGGGCACTACGAACACCCGATGCAGAAAACTCGCCACCAGCGCCGCATGGTCCGAACGCAACAGCCGCCATGCCGGATGGTGCGTGCGCAGGGTATCGAGGGTGGTGAAGTCGAGGCTCATGTCAGTAGCGGCTTGATCGATTCCCAGCGCTTGTCAGAAATCATGATGACGCGGAATCGCCCGTCGGACCGATCGGCCCACAATTCGCCAATGCGCCGGTCGTCATTCTCGGCCGCCCACCCGGTTGTTGCCCATCAACACAAGGGTTGCCTGAGGCTTATCGCGACAGGCGCAATTGGCGCCAGCCGGATTTATCGATCCAACCCGAACACGTATCTATGCTGCATAGCGAACCTTGGGGTGTTTGAAGAACGCTTGGATGCACTCTGGCGATTGTTCGAGTTCGCCCTCTGGGTGAGTGGCCGCGTTGCGAAGCTTTGCTTTGGTGCGCACGAGCGCCCTTGAGCTTGCACGCGTCAACTGGCCTGTAGCCACTCTATGCTTAACGGCATAGCCTGCCTGGCACTTTGACATTCGGTTTGGTGGAGCGGAGGAGGATCGAACTCCCGACCTTCGCATTGCGAACGCGACGCTCTCCCAGCTGAGCTACCGCCCCACACATGAAGCGCGAATTATAGTCCTGCGTTTTTGGCTTGGGAAGGGTCGTCGGCGCTGGCGGCGGCGCGGGTGAGGCGGTCGGTGATGGCTTGCCAGGCGGGGGTGGCTGGCGGTGTTTCGACGAGGATTTGCTGCGCGCCGCACTGGTCGAGCCAGCGCAGGTTGGCGTACAGCCGGTG
>CBDULG010000373.1:0-3102 GCA_965367985.1 uncultured Rhodocyclaceae bacterium | reverse complement strand
GTGCCCAAGAACCCGCACGGTCTGAACACCTCGCCGGACGGAAGGTTCTTCATTGCCAACGGCAAGCTGTCGCCCACGTGCACGATTATTGCCATCGACAAGTTGGGCGACGTCTTCGACGACAAGATCGAGCCCCGCGACGCCGTGGTCGGTGAGCCGGAACTGGGCCTCGGGCCACTGCACACCACCTTCGACGGCCGCGGCAACGCCTACACCACGCTGTTCATCGACAGCCAGGTGGCCAAGTGGAACATCGACGACGCCATCAAGGCCTACAACGGCGAGAAGGTGAATTACATCCGCCAGAAACTGGATGTGCACTACCAGCCCGGCCACAACCACGCCAGCCTCACCGAGTCCAAGGACGCGGACGGTAGATGGCTGATCGTGCTCAGCAAGTTCTCCAAGGATCGTTTCCTGCCAGTGGGTCCGCTGCACCCCGAAAACGACCAGCTGATCGACATCTCGGGCGAGGAGATGAAGCTGGTGCACGACGGCCCGACCTATGCCGAGCCGCACGACTGCACCATGTGCCGCGCCGACCAGCTCAAGCCCTCCCGCCTGTGGTCGCGTGACGATCCCATGTTTGCCGAGACGGTCGCCATGGCCAAGGCCGACGGGATCACGCTGGAAAGCGATTCCAAAGTCATCCGTGACGGCAACAAGGTGCGCGTTTATATGTATTCCGCGGCGCCGCAGTTTGGCCTCACCGAATTCAAGGTCAAGCAGGGTGACGAGGTCACGGTGGTGATCACCAATATCGACGAAGTCGAAGATCTGACGCATGGATTTTGCGTAGTGAATCACGGCGTGCAAATGGAGATCGCGCCTCAACAGACGGCCAGCGTCACTTTCATCGCCGACAAGCCTGGCGTGCATTGGTACTACTGCAACTGGTTCTGCCACGCCATGCACATGGAAATGACCGGCCGCATGCTGGTCGAACCGGCGTAACGCACACGAGAGGGCCTAAACGCAGGGCGGATGCGGGGCGGGCTCAAGCCGGCCCCGCATCCGCCACCGCGCAACGCACAAGGCGTTTGATGATCCGACCCGCCCTCAAGCTCCTGTCCGCTCTGGCGGCCGCTGTCGCGCTGAATCTTCCACACGGGGTGATTGCGGCAGACTGGACGGCAAACCCCGACGAACCGCTGCAGGCATTGATCGACCGCACTGCCGCGGGCGATACGGTGCGCCTGCCTGCCGGCCGCTACCGCGGGCCGTTTCGGCTCGATCGCACCTTGCGTCTAACGGGCGAATCCGGCGCTGTGATCGACGGCGGCGGCACGGGCAACGCGATCGAATTGCGTGCGCCACAAAGCGTCATCGAAGGGCTCACCATCGAAAACTGGGGCGACGACCTCACCAAAATGGACGCCGCAATCTTCGTCGAGCGCATGGCAAGCGGCAGCATCATTCGCGACAACAGCTTGAACGGTCCGGCATTCGGCATCTGGCTGGATGCGGTGACCGACGTTCAAGTGCTCGATAATGTGATTCGCGGTACGCCCGATCTGCGCTCGCAGGATCGCGGCAACGGCGTGCATCTGTTCAACGTGCGCAATGCACTCGTCGCACGCAATGACATTCGCCAGACGCGCGACGGCATCTATATCGACACCAGCAGCCACAGCGTGCTGCGCAACAATCACCTGGAAGACCTGCGCTACGGCGTGCACTACATGTACGCCTACGACAACCGCGTCGAAGGGAATCTCACCCGCCACACCCGCACCGGCTATGCGCTGATGCAGTCGAAGCGGCTCACGGTGATCGGCAATCGTTCGATCGAGGATGAGAACTACGGCATCCTGATGAACAATATCACCCATTCCACCTTGCGCAACAACACCATCGAGGGCGTTCGCCAGCCTGTCGACGAATCCGGTGAAGGCTTGGTCAGTGGCAGCGAGGGCAAGGCGATCTTCATCTACAACTCGCAGTTCAACCGCTTCCAAGGCAACCGCTTTGTCGGCAGCGACATCGGTATTCACCTGACCGCCGGTTCGGAAGACAATGTGGTGGTCGGAAACGCCTTTGTCGGCAACCGCCAGCAAGTCATGTACGTCGCCACCCGGCCGCAGGAGTGGTCCGAGAATGGCCGCGGGAACTACTGGAGCGACTACTTGAGCTGGGATCTGTCCAACGACGGCATCGGCGATACGCCCTACGAACCCAACGACGCCATGGACCGGCTGCTGTGGCGCTACCCTGCCGCACGCCTGTTGATGGACAGCCCGTCCGTGCTGACGCTGCGCTGGGTGCAGCGCCAGTTTCCGGTATTCCGCCCGCAGGGCGTCAAGGACAGCGCGCCATTGATGATCGAACCGACCCCTGCCGAGCCCGACGCATGAGCGACGTGATCCAATTCGAACGCGTCACGCTGCGCCACGGCGAGTTGCTGCGTCTCGCCGAGCTTGATCTGTCCGTGCACGAAGGCGAAGTGCTGGCGCTGCTCGGTCACAACGGCGCGGGCAAGACCACCGCGATGAAGCTCATCCTCGGGCTGATCTCGCCCAGCGAGGGACGGGTCACGGTGATGGGCGGCGCCCCGGACGGCCCCCATGCCGAGGTCTTGCGACGCAATCTCGGATTTCTACCGGAAAACGTCAGCTTTTACGAACAACTGACCGGCCGCGAGGTACTGAGCTATTTCGCCCGCCTGAAGAGGATCGACACGCGTCAGACCGACGATCTGCTCGATCGCGTCGGCCTTCGCGAAGCGGCCGCGCGGCGCGTCAAGATCTACTCCAAAGGCATGCGCCAGCGCCTTGGCCTGGCGCAGGCGCTGCTCGGCGAGCCGCGCCTGCTGTTGCTCGACGAACCGACCACCGGCCTCGACCCGGCGGCGACACGGGATTTCTACGAAACGGTCAGGACGCTGCGCGACCAAGGCTGCACGGTATTGCTATCGTCCCATGTGCTGCCCTGTGTGGAACCTTACATCGACCGCGCACTGATTCTCGGCGCGGGGCGCCGGCTGGCGCTGGGCAGCCTCGACGCGCTGCGCAAGGAGGCGGCGATACCGCTGGTGATCCGTGCGCGCAGCCACTGGGCCGGCGTCGACTGGCAGCAGGGATGGGCGGAAACAGGCGTCAGCGC
>CBDULG010000372.1:0-3120 GCA_965367985.1 uncultured Rhodocyclaceae bacterium | reverse complement strand
TCGTCAATCATTTCTGCAAACAACAGCGCTGACAAGGGCGCGATTTCGCTCGGTTTCAACACCACGGTGCAGCCGGTCGCAAGCGCAGGTGCAACCTTGGCGACGATCTGGTTCATCGGCCAGTTCCACGGCGTAATCAAGCCACACACCCCAATCGGCTCATACACGATGCGGGTCGTTTCGTCTCGGTTCAGGCGCTCCCATTTGAAATGACGCAGGCTTCGCAATGTCGTTCTGATGTGACGCCGCCCGGCCGGCGCTTGCGACTTGATCGCCATGTCGATCGGCGCGCCCATTTCCTTGCAAAGAGTTTCGCCAATTTCGTCCGAGCGGCGCTTATAGATTTCGTACAGTGCGCGCAACAAGTCCGAACGGTCATCGATGCGGGTTGCCGCGAACGAAGGGAATGATTTGCGGGCCGCCTTGACGGCAGCATCAACGTCGGCCGGCGTTGCCGCTGCGACTTCGGCAAAGGGCGCTTCGGTTGCCGGGTTGATGACAGGCAGCGTCGCGCGCTCGCGGGCATTTACCCAGGCGCCGTTGATGTAAAACTTGCGGGCGTCCAGCACAGTGCAGCCTCGAGTTGCGGGAAGAGAAACCCCGGTGAATGAATATTAAGGGAGAGGCGACGTCCTCGCTGAGTTTATCAAGGGACGGACGGAGGATCAGCGAGCTTGCATTTGCATGTCAAGACAACTTACCAGGCGCCGCGTCACTCGCATCCTTGCGCCGCGGCCCCGACTTAGTAGGGGCCATGCGCCGCCCCAAAGGCGGCTCAGATCTGCGCCAGAAATCAAGTGCAGCCGAGCGCATGGTTCCCGTTTGTGGCCTGACTGGCCTGGTCGACCACAACCGGATCACGCGCGCACCGAAACGACTCGCGGTACGAGGTCAGCGTCGAATAGCCCAACGGTTTTCGGTGGTGATTGCTGGGCTTCCTGCGTCAGCGGAACCTACGCGCTGATCAATGCACCAAGAATGGGAGGTTGGCTGTCGCAGCCTTGCCGTGGCGATCGCGTGCGGTGATGAACAGACGGCGAGAGACTATACGCGGGCGTTATCTGTCTCAGCCTCACGGTGCTCGGCGTGGTGATGACGATTTACGAATTCAAACTGAAAGCCAAGGCAAGAGACAAGGCGCGCGAGTAATCGGATGCCGGCAGCGCAGCGGGGCTGAAATCAACTTATTGGACGATGTGAAAACTCCTGCGCCACGCGACACTCGAGTGGATCGGCCTTGACTCTGCACGCTTGAACTTTCATCCCAAAGGGGAGCCGCGCGCATGCTAGAGATGGAAGACATGACAGAAAATGCCAAACCTTTAACGATGTACCACGACGGGGCATGCCCACTGTGTCAGGCGGAAGTGCTACTGCTGAAACGGCGGAGCCGTTCGGGTCGCATTCGCTTCGTCGATGTTCACGACAGTGCTTTCGAAGCAGCAGAGCAAGGCCTCACTCGAGATCGTGCACTGCAGGTGATGCACGGACGCGTTGGGGAAGGCCCTCTGTTGCAAGGCGTGGAGGTAATGGCGGCCGCCTACGAGCGCACGGATTTGCCGTTTATGGCATGGCTTCTATCGAGACCCTCGATTGGACCGCTGCTGAATTGGGGCTATCGCGTTTTTGCCGCGAATCGCAAAACGATTTCGCGGCTTATCGGCCCAATCGCGCTGCGGTTTGCGAAAGCGCGCTGGTCCCGCAACGAGTGAAAACGACATGGACAGTTTGCCCGAAGGATTCAAGGCAGTTGTACTTGGAGCGTCCGGCGCCATCGGAGGAGCTTTCGTTAACGCGCTCTCCAACATACCTTCTTGCAGTGCTGTTTCAGGACTGAGCCGCCAGTCCAGCCCAAGCTTTGATATCGAGGACGAGGCGTCCATCGCGAGATGCGCGGAATACTTGAAGTCGGCGGCACCGTTTCACTTAATCGTTGACGCCACTGGCGCTTTGAGCATTGGTGATCAGGGTCCCGAAAAGCGCATCGAGGATCTTTCTGCGGAGAGATTGCTGCGCGCATTCATGGTCAACTCGATTGGCCCGGCGTTGCTGATGAAGCATTTCATTCCCCTCTTTCCGCTCGACTCGAGATGCATTTTCGCCAAACTGAGTGCGCGCGTCGGAAGTATCAGCGACAACCGCAAGGGCGGGTGGTACGGCTATCGCGCTTCAAAAGCTGCACTGAACATGTTTCTGCGCACTGCCGCTGTCGAGGTATGCCGCAAGCGGCCGCAGGCAGTTTTTGTCGCGCTGCAACCGGGTACCGTGAGATCGCGCCTGTCTGCACCGTTCTTGTCAGGTGTTGATGCCATGGAGCCCGAGACCGCCGTCAGGAAGCTGCTGGCTGCCATTGACCAGCTCCCGCCCAGCCGGCAAGCCGTGTTCATTGACCACAATGGCGAACCGGTACCGTGGTAATTCAACGTCCGCATGCTCAGCGAGCGGATTTCAAAGACGATCTGCGCACGTCACTGCGCCGTCAAGCCAGCGAACGATCCGCGTCTCAGGCGACCGTGAGGTGTCTTTGTGACAGAGTGCTTTTACGATGCGCAGAAAGTCTGATCTACCGACAAAAATCTGCCTGCAGTGCGAACGACCGTTTGCCTTTCGCAAGAAGTGGCAGCGCTGCTGGAGCGAAGTGAAGTTTTGTTCGCGTCGATGCCGAAGCGCTGCGAAGTCCAGGCAAAGGCCTGACGCTGGATGAGCATGACCCGCAAGAAGCGTCTCGCTACCATCGGCGCCGCACCTGCCGGCTTGGGGGCGGCGCGGCAATTGAGCGATCACGACGATAGTAAAGTCGTTGTTTTCGAGAAAAGCAGCGTTGTCTTTGGGCGTGCTGCGACTCGCTCGCGCCACGGCATGCGGCTGGATCCGGGAGCCAACTATTTCAGAACCGGCCTACCAGGCGTGGCCGAGCTGATTCATGGCCACGTGCCGACCGATGAACTGATCGAGATCGGTGGCGCGGTGGGCGTGTTCGACAAAGGCGGCCCATATCGGCAGGGGGCAGCTCGATAAGTGTTGAAGTTAAGTGGACCTATGTGCCTGGGGCTGGCTGGATCAGTTTCGATCCGACCAATCGCAGTATCCGCGGATTCAATCTCGTTCCGGTCGCCGTTG
>CBDULG010000371.1:0-3128 GCA_965367985.1 uncultured Rhodocyclaceae bacterium | reverse complement strand
GTGAGAAAGGAGTAGGCCGACAGTCGCGTCGCGGGGTAGCTGCGCACCAGCGAGAACCAGCACACATAGCTGAACGAGGCGACCACCGCCGCCTGAAAGACGAGGCTGGCGATGAGTACCGGCGTCACCGCGCGCACCCCCGCTTCGCCCAGCAGCCCTGACACCAGCGGCAGCGCAAGCGCCGACACGGCGAGTTGGTAAAGGAGCGTCTTTTCGGGCGCCGCGCTGGCGAGCGCCGAGAACTTTATCGTCAGCGTGGTCAGTGCCCACATCACTGCCGCGGCGAGCGCCATCAGATCGCCGATCCAGGCGTCGCCAAGCGAAACCTGGAACAGATTGTCGCCAAACAGCGCCACCACGCCGCCGAAGGCCAGCGCCAAACCCAGCCACTGGATCGGGCGCATGTGCTCGCCGGGCAGGCGCCAGGTGACACCCACCGAGACGATGAACGGCGCGGTGTACAGGAACACCACGCCGCGTGACGCACTGGTGAACAACAGCGCCCCATAGAGCAGCGCAAACTCGCCCGCAAAAAACACCCCGGCCAGTATCCCCGCCCAAAAAGTGCCGTCGCGCTTGCCCAGCGCAATGCCGCGCCAGCGCGCCCATGCCCAGACGAGAACCAGTGCACCGATCGACCGATACGCCGCCTGCAGCACCGGCGAAATATCCGGGGTCGCAAGCTTGATGGCGATCTGCTGCAATCCCCAGATGGCGCACAGCACCACCATCAGCGCGCTGGCCTTGCCATCGAGATGCGTGGACGTTTGGGACACGGCGGGTGTTTCCGGGAGGGAAACGACGATTGCATCGCATGCACGCGTGCTTGGCAAGTGGAGCGCGCGTGCGGCGAATCCGGCGTCGCCCGTCAGCGCGGCACTGCGACACGGCCTTCACTTTCCTGCGTCCTCGACAAACCGGAAGGGGGTGCGGATCGCGTCGCGGGCGAGGAAGGTTTCGTCCGTCAAGGCCTCGAGAAAGGCGAGCAACTGGGCTTTCTCTTCGGCGCTCAGCGCGAAGCCACGGATACGCGTGTCGGCCAGCGGCGAACGATCACCGTCGATCGCGGCACGTCCGCCGGCGGCGTAGTGCTCGATCACCGCATCGAGCGTGTCGATCGAACCGTCGTGCATGTAGGGCGCGGTGAGTGCCACATTGCGCAGTGACGGCGTGCGGAAGCGGCCAAGGTCGGCGGCCTTGCCGCTGACGTCGATCAGGCCCTGCGCGCCGGGCGGCAATCCGCCCTCGCCATCGACGTTGTACAGCCCGGTGTTGTGATACGGATCGGCGCCATCGGCATCGGTAAACAACGGCGGACGGTGACACGCCGCGCAGCCCAGCCGCGCGCTTGTGAACAGCGCCAGACCCTGGCGCGCCTGCGCACTCAGCACCGGAACCTCGCCCGCCGCGCGCACGTGGCGGTCATAGGGCGAATCAAAGGACAACAAGCTGCGCTGAAATGCCGCCAGCGCGGTCTGAATCGATGGCCAGTCGATGCGCCCGCCGGTCTCGGGGAAGGCCGCGGCAAAACGCTTCTGATAAGCGATATTCACGCCCAGCCGGGCAAGAATGTCCTGCTCGCGGCCGGCCGACGCCATCTCTACCGGATGGCCTGAGAACAGGGGAATCGACGATTGGGTCACCAGACTGCGCTGGCGCGGATCGCGCCAGGTGAGCACCTGCAGGCACCCCACATTGACCAGCCCCGGCGTATTGAACGCATGTCGCTGGCCGGTGACACCGATCGCCACCCGGCGCCCGTCGGTAAATGCGCGCTCCCGCTTGTGGCACGAAGAACACGCCATGTAGCCGGGCCCGGACAGCAGGGTGTCGTAGAACATGTAGCGACCGAGTTCGACCAGCGCGGCCGGCGGCCGCTCGCCACAACTTGCAGGGAGCTCCGCCCGCGCAGTGCCGGCGAGCAGCGCCGCCACCAACACCATCAAGCATCGCACCCCATGAGGCCAAACCATGCGACCCACCTCCTGCCCCGACACAAGCCGAGCCGACTGCGCCGTGCGCGCTTGCGAAGCGCGCGTCAACAAAATGTAGACCGCGCCAGCGCCGCCAAAATTCACGCGGCGCGCGTGGCTGCGGCGGCCCACCAAATGCGGGTTGAAAACGGTCTGGCGCGGACTATGTTGAATCCAGGGCGGAGCGCGGTCGACACGCGGATCTACCGCGGCGCAGCGCATGAGACGGAGGCGGCCATGAAAACACGGTATGGGCGGTTGTTGATAAGCGCACTCGGCGCAGCGGTCTTGCAGCTGGCGCCCGCGCTGGTGACGGCAGATCGCGCGGCCGACGAACAGGCCGCCATTTTCAAGGCGGCCGGCTTCTCGAAATCAGGCGACCGGTATATCCGCTGCGAGGAAGAGGTGCCGACGGTCTCGTATTCGCCGGGTCAGATCGAACTGACCGACCTCAACGGCGACGGCCAGTCCGAAGCCTGGGTGCGCGAGGGCAGCGTGTTCTGCTATGGCAACACTGCCACCGCCTTCGTGCTGCTGGGCAAGGCCAACGGCCGCTGGCGTGTGTTGCTCGACGCGGTCGGCATCGCCGTCGTCCTGCCCGCAAAGAACGCCGGTTGGCCGGACATCGAAGTGGGCGGCCCGGGGTTCGGCAAGTTTCCGGTCTATCGCTGGAACGGCACGGCGTACGCGCTGCGCAAGTAAATTCCGCAGCGGGGAATCCTGGCGTCGGCGAGGGGTCCGACTGGCATGGCAAAGGCGAATTCCGGGGATGACAATGTATTTTGAAGACAGACTGGATGCGGCCCGTCAGCTTGCCGAGGCCTTGAGTGCCTACCGCGACCGTGCGCCGCTGGTGCTCGCCATTCCACGCGGCGCGGTGCCGATGGGCGCACAACTCGCCGAAGATCTGCACGGCGATCTCGACGTGGTGCTGGTGCACAAGCTTGGTTCACGGTGGAATCCCGAATACGCGGTCGGCGCCATCGATGAGAGCGGCTGGTCCTTCGTGCACGACAGCAGCGCCGACGGCGCGGACTGGGTCGAATCGGAAAAGCGCCGCCAGCGGCAGCAGCTGCGCGAGCGTCGCGCGCGCTATTCCCCGGGTCGCGCGCCGCTCGATGCGCGCGGCCGCATCGCCATCGTTGTCGACGATGG
>CBDULG010000370.1:0-3134 GCA_965367985.1 uncultured Rhodocyclaceae bacterium | reverse complement strand
GTCTGCTGCAGGATGTCGCGCTGACGCGCCAGGCGTTGCAGGAACTCGCGCTGGCGGCGCTCGCGCACGAGGGCGCTGTCGACCGCCTCGACGGCTTCGAGAAACAGCTGCGTGAAGGCGGCGAGCCGTTCCCGATAAAGCGCCTCGTTGCGTTCCACCTCGGCCTTGCGCCGCCCCCAGTCGAGCAGCGGCTGAACAAAGGCGCCAGCGATCATCGCCACCGGGCCGGTAAAGCTGGCCGTATCAGAAAAGACAAATGAACCGTCGAGCGTGACGCGCGGCAACCGATCGGCAATGGCCGCGGCGATTTCGGCGTCGGCGGCGACCAGCTCGGCGCGCGCCGCGCGCAGGTCGGGACGGCGCAACAGCAATTCGGCGGGCACGCCGAGTGGCGGCAACTGCGCCGCAAAGTCGAGTGCTTCGTCGACCGGCACGCGTGGCCGGCCATCCGGCATCGCCCCGGTGAGCACGTCGAGGCGGTTTTCGAACACCGCCAGATCCGACTGCGCAAGCGGGATCAGCGTCTCGCTGTCGGCAACACGCGCCTGCTGGCGCATCACATCGACGCGCGTACCGACGCCGTGGTCGAAGCGCAGTTGCAGCAAATCCAGCAGGTCACGGTCGAGCGTGAGCTGCCCGCGTAACAGGGCGAGACGTTGATTGGCCGCCGCGGCGCCGAACCAGGCATTGGCCACTTCCGCGCTCAGCGTCAGCCGCGTCGTCTGCAAGGCCTCCTGCCGGGCCACGGCTTCAAGCCGGTCGGCCAGCGCCGCGCTGCCGAGGCGCTCGAACACGTCGACTTCCCACGCCAGCGCGGCACCAATCTCCGTACTTGAAGGCTGACCGTCGCCGCCCTCCCATTCCTTGCTCGACGCGCCTTCGAAGCCGATCTCGGGAAAGCGCTGGGCATCGCTGCGCCGCGCCAGCGCGCGCGCCTGATCGAGCACCGCGGCGGCCTGCGCGATACGCTGATTGTTCGCCAAAGACTGCGTGATCAGCGTATCCAACCCGGGGCGGCCGAAGCTCTCCCACCACGGGTTGCGCAGGGTGTCGCTCAGTGGCGCCACCACATCGGCGGGGTCGGCGGCGGGGAAGGCAGCACCGGCCTCGACCGCCGGCAAGGGCGCTTCGCGTATGGCATACGGGCTGCATGCGCTGAGCGCGGCACTCAGTGCAATTGTTAATGGCGCGCGGCGGCGCAGACTGCGCCATCGTCCTGCACTCACGGTGCGCCGCGTGCCCGAAGGGTTCATTGCATGCCGCTCATATGCCGTCGTAGATCAATGCGATCCAGCGATCGCCGGTGAAGTTCCCGTCACCCCACTCGGCCTCGAGATCGTCGAGCGGTGCTTCGGCCACCGCCTCGCTTGCGCTCTTGCCCGCGGCCTTGAGTGCGCCGAGGCGTTCCTGAACCGTGGCGAGCATGTCGCGATAGGCGACGAGATCCTGCCGGGACGCGAGCGGCCCATGGCCCGGGATGATGCGCGTGTCGTCATTGGCGTGCGTCAGCAGAATGTCCGCCGCCGCGATCACGCCTTTGAGGGTGCCACCATTTTCGACGTCGATGAAGGGATAAAAGCCGTTGAAAACGACATCGCCCGTGTGGATCACGTTGGCATCGACGAAATGGACGAAACTGTCGCCGTCGGTGTGGGCGGCCGGCAGGTGCACGATGTCCACGGTCTGTCCGTTGAGGTGGAAGCGCATGTCGCGGGTGAAGGTGATCACCGGCAGTGCCGGAGGGCCCTGCGCTGGGGTGACCATGTCGAACGCCGTGATGGTGGTGCCTGCGGCGAGGCGCTTGCGCACGTTCTCGTGCGCCACGATGAGGCTGCCCGCCTTGCCCAGATTCTCGTTGCCGCCCGTGTGATCGCCGTGGTAGTGCGTGTTGAGAATGAATTTCGGCGTATCGCCGCCCAACTCACCCACCTTGGCGAGAATCGCCTCGGTGAGCGGGGCGAACTTGTCGTCGATCATGAAGGTGCCGTCGGCGCCGATGAGTACGCCGATGTTGCCGCCGTCGCCGGTCAGCATGTGGATGTTGTCTCTCACCTCGACGGCGTCGATCTGCTGCGCGGCTGCGGCGCCGCTCAGCGTGGCCGCGAGAAGCACGGCGCTCAAAGTGACTCTAAGACTCATGACTGGCTCCTCTTGCTTCGTCTCACGACGCGCGAACAAGCCACCCGTTCGGCAATCGAGAAAGCGAACCCGAGCTCGCCGCCGTGAGCCGTAACGGGATGGATCGTGAGCGACGCCCGGGCCGTGCGGCGCCGCCGAAACAGCGTAGCACGGGCCGCGCGTCAGACCTTTTGGCCAAGCATGCGGACGAGGGTGCCATCCTTGTCGATCACATGGTGCTTAACCGCCCCGGCGATATGCAATACGAGCGCCGCGATCATCAAATACCCGACCCAGTGGTGAATCGCGTGACCCAAGCTTCCCAAGGCGCCGTTCAATGGAATGACCTCTCGAGGGTTAGCCGGGTCCGGATTGCGGGCCACCAGTTCGATGCCGAAGAAATCGACGCCATTGCCGCCCAAGGACGACATGAGGAAACCGGACAAGGGCATCACCACCGTGCCGATGAGCAGGACGTAATGCACGACCTTCGACAGTTGCTGCTCGATGCGCTCGTACGCGCGCACCGGCGTCGGCCAGCCGTTTTTGACGCGCCACGCGACACGCAGCAAGACGAAGAAAAATACGAGCACGCCGAAGGACTTGTGCCACGGGTAGAGCGCGAAGGTTTCCGTCTCCGCCATATAAACGCCGACGGCCAGCAAGGCGATGATGGTGAGGCCGACGATCCAGTGCAGCAGTACCGTATTGCTGCTGAGTTTCTGGCGTGTATCGAAGGTCATGACAGTCAAACTCCGTGTGAATATTTCGATGCGCTGTATGCGTATCCTGAACGTGTTTTCCCGGCACCCGAGATCGCCCGAAATTCAGCCACAGGCAAGCGCGATTCATGTTCCGCGGCGCCGGCCGGCCATCGTCGATCCGGTCATCTCAGGCCGGCAAGCGCCGTCCTCTAAGCATGCAGAAAGATTTTCGCCGGTTCGGACGCAATTGTGGCAGCCCACGTGTTAACAGCGGTCAGCGAATGTTAAGGCGAGTAAATGCGCGCCACGCGA
>CBDULG010000369.1:0-3147 GCA_965367985.1 uncultured Rhodocyclaceae bacterium | reverse complement strand
CTCGCTACGCTGCGTGATCACATCGTTGAAGAGGTCGAACTGCGTGATCACGGCGTTGAACCTGAGCTTGAGAAAGGTAAAGCGCCGCTGTGCCTGGGCGGCCGTCGCCCGCGCCGCTTCGGGCCCGCCCAGCCACGCGAGGAAGGCACGGACCGACCGCCGCAAGTGGTGACGGCCGAGCACCAGGTGACGCTCGATCGCCGACTGCGCGGGGGGAAGCAGGGACGCCGCGGAAACCATCGGTTCGACCAGCGCAAAGGGCTTCACGCGCGCGACGCGCGTGAGCAGCGCCTGCGCTTCCTGGGCCAGCATCCACTGCGCGAACGGGCTGATCGACATTGCCGCCTACACTCCGTAGAGAACGATTTTGCTGCCGCGGCGCATCCAGGTGCCCTTTTGCCCGCGTCGGCTTACGCTCATGCCGCCACGCGATCCGCGCGCGCCAAGCAGTCCCGGCGCAAGCCGCTTTGCCGCAGCGATCGCAGATGCCTGGGCCACCGCGCGCGGGTCGGCGCTTGCCGGGGCAGCTGCTGCCCGCTTAACCGTGTCCGCGGCGACGCGGACAAACTGCTTGGCGCCCTCGAACTCGAGGTCTTCCTGCTCCAGCGTCTCCGCCTCCAGCCCCAGCGCACCGCCAGCCGCCTTGGCCAGGCCGCTGCCGATCTTTGCCCCGAGCGGTCCGCCGAAGTAGCCGCCGATTGCGCCCCCGGCGAGGGGCAGCGCCTTCTTTGCGACCCCCTTGAGCACACCACCGACCGCCTTTCCGATCGGCGACCGGATCACTTTTCCGGCGGCCCGTCCAACTTTCTTGATGAAACTGCCGAGAAACTGCTCCAGCTCGGCTTCGTTGGTCACCGCGAGCAGCTCGCTGGCAAGCTGAACCTCCTCGGCCTCGGACAGGAAAGTTTCGCCGTAGGTCTCCCCGCTCCATTCGCTCTCGCCGTACTCGCCGTATTCGCCATATTCGCCAGACTCCTCGGCCTCGAACTCCTCCGACTCGTAGTCAGGCAGCTGCGATTCAAATTCCATTTGAGTGCGATCGATGTCGTGCATGATTTATCTCCTCGATGTGGTTGGCACGAAAGGTGCCGACTGAGTGCCCATTCCGGGCTCAACAGTTGAAGATGATGAGATTGCGACCGCGACGCATCCAGCGCCCGGCCGGTGGAGGTGCGAGCCTCGCGTCCCGGACGAAGACACGAGGCCGCGCGAGGGTGCGCAAGAGCCCCGGCGCATGATGCCGCGCGGCCTGAAGCACCCCCGTGCGTGCCGCCCCTTGTGGCGAGGCCGTGCCTTGCGCAGCCACGGCGTGACGGGCCGCGTCACCTGCGAAGCGGACAAAACTTCTGGCCACTTCGAATTCCTGGTCCTCGGCGCTCAGGCCTTCGAGTTCGAGGCCGAAGTAGTGGCCGGCCTCGTCTGCCGGCCGGCCACGCCTGTCTGCCCCGATCGGGCCGCCGAGGTGATTGCCCGAAAGCTGATCGATCTCCGGCAGTGCCTTCTTTGCCGCGCTCCGGAGCAGGCCCGCGAGCGCCTTTACCGTCGACCCATTGAGTGCCTGCCCGGCCGCCCGACCCGCCTTGGCGGTCAGTCGTGCGAGGAAGCCTTCGAGTTCGGCTTCGCCGCGAATATCGAGCAGACCTGTCGCCAGTTCCATCTCGTCGACTTCATCAAACAGTCCCGACTCGGCTTCGCCCAGCGGTTGCGCCTCAGCGTCGAAGACTTCGGTCTCGGGGCTGTACTCCATCAACGCGCGATTCATGGCACCCACCTTCAATATTTGGAGTCGAGTCCCGCGTCTGGGATGCGGCACGCTGGTGGCGACTCGATTCGATTGGTTTCAGGCATGACTACGCATGGACCGTGCCAGGTCCGGTACCCGCGGATTCAGTGGAAAAGCCGCCCTGGCCGCGCGAAAATCGCTTCGCATCGGGGCCGGGAACGCAATAGGCCGCGAAGCGTGCTTCGGCTCGACAGCCAAGAACCGGCTGTGGCGAGAGCGGCCGAGAGTAGTTACCGCCAACACCGCGACGTGGCGCGGCTCACAGCATCAGTTAGCGTCAGCCAGCAATCTTGTAGATCCTGTCGCCCTTCAACGTTTCTGCGAGAAAATCCAGCAAGCAACGCACGGCGGGCACGCGAGCACGGCGCGGTGGAAATACGCCATGGGTAATGCCGGGCGGGGGCCCCCAGCCCGGCAGGACTTCGACCAGCCGGCCCGCTTCGAGGTGCGCGCGGCACATGAAGTCGGGCAACATCGCGGCGCCAGTGCCGCGAACGGCCGCGTACACGAGCATCAGCAAGTCGTCTGCGACATAGCGCGGCGCGTGGGTATGGACGAATAATTGGCCGTCCGGCCCTTCGAGCCGCCAACTGCTGCGGCCATCGCTGACCGACATCGACACGGTATCGAGGCGCGGCAAATCTGCCGGTTCTCGCACCGGACCTTGCTGCGTCAGCAGCGTCGGGCTGGCGACCAGGATCGCGCGGCTGGTCGCGAAGGTTTTGGCGACCAGCGTCGCGCTGTCTTCGATCTGCGGCCGCACGCGCAAGGCGAGGTCGACGCCCTCCTCGACCGGATCGACCGCACGATTGAGCACCATGACCTCGACGCGCACCTGCGGGTAGCGCGCGAGAAACGCCGGCAACAGGTGGGCGATGGTGCTTTGTGCGAGCGCCACCGGGCAACTCAATCGCACCGTGCCGCGCGGTTCGGTCTGCTCCTCGACCACCGTTTCGAACGCGGCCTGCGCAATTTCGCGCATGTCCATGCAGTGCCGCAGATAGCGTTCGCCGGCCGGTGTGAGCGACAGCTTGCGCGAGCTGCGCTGCATGAGTTGCACGCCCAGTTGTTCCTCAAGCCGGGCGACGCGCCGCGACAGGCGCGACTTTGGCATGCCGATTGCGCGGCCGGCGGCGGCGAATCCGCCGTTCTCGATCACTTCGGCGAAAAGCAGCATGTCATTGAGATCCTGCATCTGGCTATCGTCCTATTTTTGCAACGTAAGAACGCATTTTCGACGTCTTATCAATCTTGCGCAACAAAAATACAATGCATTCAACCCGACCGATTTCAGTGTCGGCGCTTTTTGAGAGGCCAATGACATGAAACTGCTACACATCGATTCCAGCATCCTGAGCGACAAC
>CBDULG010000368.1:0-3164 GCA_965367985.1 uncultured Rhodocyclaceae bacterium | reverse complement strand
GGGTTTGGGTTGCAGATGAAGGGCTGCATCTGCGCCCCATCTGACCCTGAGTCGCAGCGACCCGGAGGATCGGTTCGAAGTAATTTCAGGAAATTTGCTATTAGGACTGGCGCTATCGGGGCGTCGTTAATACACGAGGAGATCATCATGCGGGATGCGCCGATCAACCTGAGGGCACGGGCGGAGCAGCGGGACTTGATCGACCACGCGGCAAGCCTACTGGGCAAGAATCGCTCGGATTTCATGCTGGAAGCGGCGTGCGAACGCGCCCGGGCCGTCATACTCGACCAGGTTTTTTTCAGTCTGGATGCCGAGAACTTCAAGCAATTTCTCGAACTGCTGGATGCGCCGCCAAGCGCCAATCCCGGGCTTGAACGCTTGCTAGCGGTAAGAGCCCCGTGGCGCGCTGACGAAGGATGAGCCTGCAGCTCAACGAGCCGCGGCCGCTCGGCCCGAATCACAAGCTTGACTTGTTCGAATGCGGTGAGGCCAGCCTGGACGATTGGCTCACGCGTCGTGCACTGGCGAACCAATCTGCGGGCGCAAGCCGCACCTTTGTCGTGACCGATTCGGGCGAGCGCGTCTATGGCTACTACGCACTGGCCGCGGGCGCTGTGTCGCATGCGATGGCGACCCGGGGTGTGCGGCAAAACATGCCCGAACCGATTCCTGTCATGGTATTGGCTCGATTGGCCGTCGACCGTCGCGCGCAGGGCATCAAACTCGGTGCAGCCATGTTGCAGGACGCGGTCAGGCGGGCGGTGCTTGTTTCGCAGAACGCCGGAGTCCGCGCCCTGCTGGTACACGCCTTGAACGATCGTGCCATGAGCTTTTGCGAGTACTGCGGCTTTCGGCGTTCGCCGCACCAAGACATGACACTGATGCTTCGGCTGCCGTCACCCGACGAATAGTAGGTGACCCGCTCAACGCGTTCGCTTGCCAGCGCCTATGGCTCAGATGACGATTGCTTCCGGAACGATTCACCGCCGCAATAAGAAAAACCGGCCTGACGAATTACTTTCGAGCAGTTGCCGGCAATCTGCTGGGCTATGCAACGAGAACAATCCGTCGCCGCGATTACGTTCAGTCGCTCGCAAGCACCCGCTCGATAGCCTGCACCACCGCGTCGCACTTTTCCGGATCGAGCGCGTCCGGGTGCGGGGCGGCAAAACGCTCGGAATCATTGTCGAAGTACTGTCCCGAAGCCGATTCAAACGCCGGCGACAGCGCTGCGCGCACCAGGATGTCGGCGCCGACGCGGATGTCGCCCCCGGCAACCCCGAAGCCCTCGCGCACCATCTTTGTGCCGAGCATCGAACCGGGATTCACGGCGATGATAGCCGGCCCCGCCGCGTTCGGTTCTTGCGCAAGGCTTCGTGACCACATCGTGAGTGCGAGCTTGCTTTGGGCATAGGCGGCAAAGTCGTCGGAGAGCATGACGCGCCCCGTCAACGCGTCCAGATTAACCGGCGCCTGCGCGGCCGATGACAGATTGACCACCCGCCCCGAGGGCCCAATATGCGACAAGAGTCGCTGCGTCAAGCGGTAAGGCGCAATCGCGTTGACCATGAAGCGCACATCGAGTCCGGCCTCGGTGCGCGGATCGCCGACGCGGAAAACGCCGGCGTTGTTGATCAGCACGTCGAGTCGCCCGTGCTTCTCGGCGACCTGTCGGGCGAGCGCGTCCACGTCGGCGAGTCGGGACAGGTCCGCGACGTAGCCTTCCACGCGTTGGCCCTCTCCCAATGTCGCGAGTTCGCTGAGGACGTCGTCGAGTTTCGCCCGATTGCGCCCGTGCACAAGCACCCGATGCCCCTGCGCCACCAGCAGCTTTGCGGCTTCGAGTCCGATGCCGTCGGTCGAACCTGTAATCAGTATGGTCTTGCTCATGTGGGCCTCTCGCTCAATTGATGAAATGGGGCAGGACGTCATCGGCAATCTGCCGCATGGTGATCTCGACATCCGCGCGGTTGAAGCGCAGGTTCAGCGCGACATGATGGATGCCGATTTCCTCCAGTGCCTTCAGGTGCGCGCGAAGATGCCGCACGCCCAGTCGATACCCCAGATGAATCGGCTGCGGCGCCTCGGCAGGATCATCGGCCAGATCGACGTAGAGCGACTGCATCGCGGGGCGGGCCGCCCTGCCGGCGCCGGCGAGACGATTCCGCCACGCTTGAATGACGTTCGCCTGCGCCGCAACGCTGCGGGGGTAAGTGATCCAGCCGTCGCCATTGCGCGCAATCCAATCGGGGTCCTGCTGGCTGCCGCCGGTGATAAGGAGCGGCAACTTGCCCGACACTGGCTTGGGCAGCAGGTCGATGCTGCCGTCAGGGCTGCCCCACACATTCTCGAACGCCGGATAGTTGCCGCCGATCCGACGGATGTAGTCGAAGCTCGCGCGGAAACGCGCGCCACGATCGTCGAACGGCAGATTGAGCGCCGGGTACTCATCGGGGCGATCGCCGGAGGCGACGCCAAGAATCAGCCGTCCGCCCGATAGCACGTCGACACTGGCTGCGGCCTTGGCGACATGCGCGGGATGTCGCAGCGGCAGGATGACGCTCGCAACGCCCAGAGCGATGCGCTCGGTCGCACCGGCGAGCATACCGAGATAAACGAAGGGATCGAACACCTGGCCGGCATCACCGAAAGACGGCACGTTGAACGGCACGTCACGCAGCCAGACTGCCGCATAGCCGAGCGTTTCGGCGAGCCGCACCCGCTCGAGATGCCGCTGCAGCGTCGGCACGGGGCCGGCGCTGTAGTGCTCCAACGGCACGACCAGTCCCAAACTCAGCCGGTTCGGCCGAAACACTGCGTTGTATCCGCGATTGATCGTCTCGAATGAGGAGACCTCGACGCGTTCGTAGCCGCTCATTGGCTTTCCTGTGTCTGCTCGTTCCATGGCGCTCGGCTCGCCGTTCGCTGCTTTTGTACGTGTCCGATACGGCGACGCAAGCACGATCGCAAGAGAAGCATCAGACCGCCACGACCACCTTGCCGATCGCGTTGCCGCTCGTCAGGCGGCTATACGCCTCACCCACCTGATCGAGACCGAATCGCGTTTCGTCGAGCAGGGGCTTGAGGCCGCCGGCATCGGCAATCTCGGCCAGCTTCGCAAGAATGGCGCCGTGCGCTTCCCGCTTGTGGTCGTACAGCATCGG
>CBDULG010000367.1:0-3166 GCA_965367985.1 uncultured Rhodocyclaceae bacterium | reverse complement strand
GCCACAACACGTGATAGCCGAAGAACAGCGCCAGATTGAGCACCACGCCGACCACTGCGGCGGTGATGGCGGTGAGCGGCGCCGTGAAGCGGATCTGACCATGGGTGGATTCGACCATCGGGCCACCGGCGAGGATGAACAGGAACGAGGGCAGGAAGGTGAACCAGGTCACCAGCGTGGCTGCCGTCGCACCGGCCAGAAACAGCGCGTCGGGGCCGAACACGGCCTTGACATAGCCGCCGACGAAACCCGCGAAGGCGACCACCATAATGAGCGGGCCGGGCGTGGTTTCGCCGAGCGCGAGTCCATCGATCATCTGGGATGGCGTCAGCCAGCCGTAGTGGCCGACCGCGCCCTGATACACATAGGGCAATACGGCGTAGGCGCCGCCGAAGGTGAGCAACGCGGCCTTGGTGAAGAACCACGCCATCTGGGTGAGCGTGTGCGCCCAACCGAGGCCCAGCGTCAGCAGGCCGATGGGCACGATCCAGAGCATCGCGCCGAGGGCAAGCACGGTGAGCACCGCCTGCCAGCGGAAGCGGGCATGCGCCGGCGTAGGCGTTTCATCATCGATCAGCGCCGCGCCGAACGAGACGCTGGTCTTGCCGTGACCACCTCCGATGGCGAACAGCGCCGGGGCGATGCGACCGCCGACATAGCCGATCAGTGCCGCGCCTGCGACGATCGCCGGGAACGGCACGTTGAGCGCGAAAATCGCCACAAAGGACGCACCGGCAATCGCCCACAACACGTTGTTCTTGAGCGCACGCGAGCCGATGCGGTGCGCCGCCTGCAGCACGATGGCCGTTACCGCGGGCTTGATGCCGTAGAACAACCCCGCCACCAGCGGCACGTCGCCAAAGGCGATATACACCCACGACAACGCGATCAAAATCAGCAGCGAGGGCAGCACGAACAGCGCGCCGGCGACGATGCCGCCACGGGTGCGGTGCATCAGCCAGCCGATGTAGGTGGCCAGTTGCTGTGCTTCCGGACCCGGCAAGACCATGCAGTAGTTGAGCGCGTGGAGGAATCGCCGCTCGGAAATCCACCGCCGCCGTTCGACCAGTTCCTGGTGCATGATCGCGATCTGCCCAGCCGGCCCGCCAAAGCTGATGAAACCCAACTTGAGCCAGAACGGGAAGGCCTCGCGCAGGCTTACCGGCGCAGGCGCGGTGTCGGCGACGGCTGTGGGGGCGGCGGCATTTGGGCTCATGCGTCAGACGCCTCGAAGGCAGTGAGCAGCGCGTCGAACACGCCGCTGGCACTTGCCAGCAAGCGATCGTCGTCAGCAATTGCGTCGCGCAGACCGGCGAGCACGGTTTCCACGCCGGCCGCTTCGGGCGGCTGCACGCCGCCCACATCGAGAAAATGCACCAGCGCACCGAGCCGCTTGAGCGGCGCATCTTCGAGCTTGAAACTTGCCATCAACACCTCGACACTGACGCGGCCGTCCACATGGCTGAAGCGTGCGCCGTCGAAATCGAAGCCAATCGCGTCGGCCGGGCAGTCGTCGGCAGAAGCCAGCCACAGGAAAGTCGCTTGCGGGTCGATGAAGCGGCGGATCAACCACGCGCAGGCGAGGCGATCGACCCACGGGCGGCGGCGCGTCGCCCATCGGCGGCATTGATAGTCATCGATGGACAGCGCCTCGATCACCCCGGCGACGGCATGCGGTTCGTCTGGTGCCAGTGCGCGGGCGGTGGCCAATTCCAGTTCGCGCAGCGCGGAATCGACCTGGCGCTGCGCTTCGCCGGGGAAGAAGTCGATCGCGGTCAAGGCGGCAAACGCCTTGCGTAGCTTGCGCGCCTGCTTGATGACGGCTTGCACGGTATCGACGGACAATCCAGCACGCGCGCCGTTTGCCTCTTCCAGCAAGGCTGCGTAGTCCTCACGCCGATCGAACAGCGCGGCGAACTGCGCCGCATCCTCACCCTCGAGACGAAGCACGTATGCGCTGCCGCCCCCCGCCTTGACCTCACCGGCGATGCTCGCGAGCGTGTCGCGGCAGTGATCGCGATGCGGCATCACGTAGACACCATCGCGCAACACGGCGGCGCCGCTTTGCTTGAGCGCCCGCCAGGCACGCATGCGCACGGTCGCGTTCTCGGTCGGCAAGGTGATGATGAGTGAGAGCCATTGATTCATGCAACGTACTCTACAATTATGTAGCGTTCGATTCAATAAAATTTCGGGCTGCTCAATACGATCCACTTCGATCGCCGAATCGTCGCCCTCGAAGGTTGTCATCCGCACGGCACGACGCTGGCCGGAAATTCTTCCTGAGAACGGCAGCTGGGCGCGCCCGCGTGCGGTCCGGCGGGCGGTTTGGTAACGCGCGAGAAGGACGCGCAATGCTGTCACTCGGATCACCAGAGTGGCGACGGCGCAGTGAAACGCTGGTTTTTCATGCCGATTCGGCATGCAGAGCGCTTGCGTGTTTTTTCAGATCGTAAGAAGCTAGCGCCTGTTCGCTTTGGTGCGCGGCGCGCATTGGCGGCAAGACAACCCGTACGAGATGCCTTGCGCGGCCGGTCGGCGGCAACGGCGCGAGGCATACAGATGGAGGAATCAGATCGATGAGCACCACCGTGCAACAGGTTCTCGAGACCAAAGGCGGCGGCACCTATACCGTGACGCCCGACACCACCGTGATTTCAGCGCTGGAGACGATGGCGAAATACGACATCGGTGCGGTGCTGATCGTCTCGGGTGATCGGCTGGAGGGAATTTTCACTGAGCGCGACTATGCACGAAAGGTGGTACTCAAGGGCCTGTCGTCGAAAGACGCCTCGGTGGCGGACTTGATGACCCCCAACGTCTGCACCATCACACCGTCACACACCATCGACGATGTCATGTCGATCATGACGGAGAACCGCTTCCGCCACCTGCCGGTGGTCGATCACGGCAAGCTGATCGGCATCATCACCATCGGCGATGTGGTCAAGACCGTGATCGCCGAACATGAAGCGACGATCCAGCAGTTGTCGAGTTATATCTCGGGCGACATCACGACCTGATCGTCACGCGAACTTCAAACGCAAACGGCCCGCCCTGCTCCGGCGGGCCGTTTGCGTCAACCGCGTTGGCAACCGGCGGTGGCCCGCAGGTGACCGGCACGACGAATACCCAGCAAGCCCAGTGAAAGCGCCACCTGGGCAAG
>CBDULG010000366.1:0-3186 GCA_965367985.1 uncultured Rhodocyclaceae bacterium | reverse complement strand
GCGACGTTGGCGGGCATCGTGTCGGCGGCGCCCGCGGGCGCCGCGCCGAGGACAAAGGTCGTCGCCAAGGTCGCCGCGGCAAACCGCAGAGCCGAGATGAGGGTTCGCTTCATGACCGTCTCCCCTACTCTGCGGGCATACGCCGCAGTTCATTCTGGTGACCGATGCGCGCGCGCATGTCGCTTTCCCAGCGGGCCTTGTCGCCGCCGTAGGCCGCCGACTCCCACGGGCGCGAATCGGCCTTGCCCTGGTACTCGCCGTCTTCGTAGTGGACCACCTGAGGCTCCTCGCCGCAGCCGGCCAGCAGCGCCGCCGCGAACAGCGGAGCGATCACGCGCAGCGCGCTCATTTCACACCTCCGCCCTTCCGTTCACGCCGCTGTTCACGTTCTTGCTCGCCGCTGCCGTAGGCGGTATCCCAGCCGATCAACTCGGGGCCCGCGCCGCCACGGCGCATCACACGCTCGCGGAAGATGTTGGAGACTTCCGCCGCATCGCCGGCGAGCAAGGCCTTGGTCGAGCACATCTCGGCGCACAGCGGCAGCTTGCCTTCGGCGAGCCGGTTCTTGCCGTATTTATCGAACTCGGCCTGCGAGCCGTCGTCTTCCGGTCCGCCGGCGCAAAAGGTGCACTTGTCCATCTTGCCGCGCATGCCGAAATTGCCCTCCTGCGGGAATTGCGGCGCACCGAAGGGACAGGCGTAGGAGCAATAGCCGCAGCCGATGCAGATGTCTTTGTCATGGAGCACGACGCCGTCTTCGGTACGGTAGAAGCAATCCACCGGGCAGACCGCCATGCAGGGCGCATCGGAACAATGCATGCACGCCACCGAGAGCGACATCTCCTTGCCCACCACGCCATCGGCAACCGTAACCACGCGGCGGCGCGACACGCCCCAGGGCACTTCATTCTCGTTCTTGCATGCCGTCACACAGCTGTTGCACTCGATGCAGCGCTCGGCGTCACAGAGGAATTTCATTCTGGCCATGATGTTCTCCTTACGCCTTGACGATCTGGCAAACGGTGGTTTTGGATTCCTGCATCATCGTCACCACGTCGTAGCCGTAGGTGGTGGCCGTATTGACCGCCTCGCCACGCACGATCGGCGCGGCGCCCGCGGGGTAGAAATCGAGCATGTCTTCGCCCATCCAGCGCCCCGAGAAATGGAACGGCAGAAATACCGTTTCCTCGTCGACGCGCGGCGTGACCAGCGCACGCACCTTGAGCTGCGCGCCTGTCGGGCTCTTCACCCACACCCAGTCACGGTCCATGATGCCGCGATCGCCGGCGGCCTTGGGGTTGAGTTCGACGAACATGTCCTGCTGCAGTTCGGCCAGCCAGGGATTGGAGCGGGTCTCCTCGCCGCCGCCCTCGTATTCGACCAACCGTCCCGAGGTCATGATCAGCGGGAATTCCTTGCCGACGTCCTTGAACTGTTCCTGCACCGTCTTGTAGAGCGTGGGCAGGCGCCAAAAGGCCGACTTGTCTTCGTGGGTCGGATACTTTTCCACCAGTTCGGGGCGGATCGAATAGAGCGGTTCGCGGTGCTTGGGCACCGGGTCGGGGAAGTTCCACACCACCGCGCGCGCTTTCGCATTGCCGAAGGGCATGCAGCCGTGGTTCTTCATCACCACGCGGATGATCCCGCCGGACAAATCGGTCTTCCAGTTCTTGCCGTCGGCGGCGGTCTTTTCCTCGTCGGTGAGTTCGTCCCACCAGCCGAGTTTTTTCATCAGCACATGGTCGAATTCCGGATAGCCGAAGGGCAGGTCCGAACCGACCGAGGCCGAGCCGTCACCGGCGAGCAGCGTCTCGCCGTCCTTTTCGACGCCGAAGCGGGCGCGGAAGGTCCCGCCGCCGTCCATCACATGGCGCGTCGTGTCATACAGATTGGGCGAGCCCGGATGCTTGAGTTCGGGCGATCCCCAGCATGGCCACGGCAGGCCGAAATACTCGCCATCACACGGCCCGCCCTCCGCCTTGAGGGTGCGCGGATTGAAGGTGCTCATGTGTTTCATGTGCAGCTTGAGGCGCTCGGGCGACTGGCCGCTGTAACCGATCGTCCACGTGCCCTTGTTGATTTCGCGCAGCACATCCTCGACGTTCGGTTCGTCCCAGCCCTTGGCGTCCTTGTCGATCTTGACGTTTTTGACGAATTCGTCGCCGTAGCCGAATTTCTTGGCGAAGGCGTACATGATGGTGTGATCGGGCTTGGATTCGAACAGCGGCTCGATGACCTTCTCGCGCCACTGCAGCGAGCGGTTCGAGGCGGTACAGGAACCCGAGGTCTCGAACTGGGTGGCCGCCGGCAGCAGGTAGACGCCGTCGCTGCGTGCCGCGGCGGCCATCGCCGCGGTGGCCGACGGATAGGGGTCAACCACCACCAGCAGCTCGAGCGCCTTCATTGCCTCAAGCATGTCCTTGCCGCGGGTTTGCGAGTTGGGCGCCATGCCCCAATAGACGACTGCCTTGAGGTTGGAATCCTGATCGATCAGCTCGTTCTTTTCGAGCACGCCATCGATCCAGCGCGACACCGTGATGCCGGGTTTTTCCATCATGTCCTGACTTGCGAAGCGACCCTTGAGCCACTCGTAGTCGACGCCCCACACGGTGCACCAGTGCTTCCACGCGCCGGCGGCGATGCCGTAGTAGCCGGGCAGCGAATCCGGGTTGGGACCGACGTCGGTGGCGCCCTGCACATTGTCGTGACCGCGGAAGATGTTGGTGCCGCCACCGGCCACGCCGACGTTGCCGAGCACCAATTGGAGAATGCACATGATGCGGGTCATCGCGTTGCCCACAGTGTGCTGGGTCTGGCCCATGCACCACACGACAGTCGACGGCCGGTTCATCGCCATCGTCTCAGCGATCAGCCTGACCTGCTCGTCGGGCACGCCGGTGACTTCGAGTACCTTGTCCGCGGTCCACTGCATGGCCTCTTCACGGATCTTGTCCATGCCGTGTACGCGATCGGCGATGTATTGCGTGTCTTCCCAGCCGTTCTCGAAGATGTGGCGCATCACGCCGTAGATCAGCGGGATGTCCGAGCCCGAGCGCAGCCGCACATAGTGGTCGGACTTGGCTGCCGTGCGGGTGTAGCGCGGATCGGCGACAATTACCTTGGCGCCGCCTTCCTTGGCATGCAGGATGTGCAGCATCGACACCGGGTGCGCCTCGGCGGCGTTCG
>CBDULG010000365.1:0-3200 GCA_965367985.1 uncultured Rhodocyclaceae bacterium | reverse complement strand
GGGTGTGTTGATCGCGGTACTCGCCGCACAGACGGCATTGATCTACCGCAAGGCCATCGCGCAGGACATGCCGTCCTTGCGGCCGTTCATTACCGCGCTGTGTGCCAATCTCGGCTGCAGCATGGCGCTGCCGCGCGACGCGGGCAAGATTCGCATCGAGATATCCGACCTCAACCGGCTCCCCGACCGAGACGACGCGTTCGTGCTCAGCACCACCCTGCGCAATGAAAGCGCGGTTGCCCAAGCCTACCCCCATCTCGAGTTGACGCTCACCAATGCGCTGGATCGCGCAGTCGCGCGGCGCGTGTTTACGCCACAGGAATGGTTACCGGCGGACGCGCCGAAGGACGGTTTCGGCGCGCGCAAGGAGCTCGAGGTGAGCGTCAGTTTCATGGCTGAAGGGCTGGACGCGAGCGGCTATCGACTGTACGTATTCCATCCCTGAAAGCGCGCCGCAATCTGTCGATCGGCGACTATTTCGCCTTCGACAGCGCTCACCCCTCCGCTGCGTACGCTACACGCCCAATCGCATGAGGATCGGCGTGCGCATCGAATCGTTCGCGTCCGTTCGCCCTCATCCCAACCCGTGTCCCGTTGGGAGAGGGGCTTCTTATTTCAAGCTCAGCGCGTCACGCGCATGGTGCCGCCGTCCTGCACGAGACGCACCCGCTCGCCAGGACGAAAGTTCTCGCCCGCGTCCTGCTGCACCACTGCCATATAGCGGCCACCGTCGAGGCGCACGGTGACTTCGACCCCTTGACTGCGAGTCACACCCTCTTCAATGGCGGCGCCTGCCATGCCGCCGGCGACGGCGCCGAGCACCGCAGCGACCGCTGATCCGCGCCCGCCGCCAACACCGCTACCGGCAATGCCGCCGACCGCACCGCCGGCTACCGTGCCGACCTGGCTCTTGGTGCCTTCCAGTTTGACGAAGCGCACCGACTGCACGGTGGCGAACTTGACCACCATCGCACGCCGCGCCTCACCCCGAGAATAGGTGTCACCGGAAAGATTGCTGGCGCAACCGGCCAGACCAAACGTGGCGACGAGTGCCAGCATGAGCGCGCGGCTCTTCAGACTGCGTGAATGTTTCACCATGGTTTTTCTCCAAATGCCGCTTTATAGCGTGTTGCAATTTCGTCCCGCGTCGGCGCGTGATTCTGGCCGCCGCGGCTACCAATCTTGATGCTGCCCATCACCGAAGCGAGCCTGCCGCTGCGCTCCAGATCCATGCCGTTGGCGATCCCATAGAGCAGGCCGCCGCGGAAGGCGTCGCCACAACCGGTCGGATCGACGATGCTCTCTGCCTTAACGCACGGTACGTCGATCCGTTGTCCGTCAGTGTAAATATGTGCGCCTTCGGCGCCGTGCGTCACCACCAACGCATCGACATCACGCGCTAAATCAGGGATCTCACGGCCCGTTTTTTCGCACATGAGCCGCGCCTCATAACTATTGAGCGTGCAATAGCGCGCCATTTCGAGACACGCAGCCAACTCGTTGCCGGAAAACATCGGCAGCCCCTGCCCTGGATCGAAGACAAACGGAATGCCGCCTTCAGCGAACTGCCGCGCGTGCGCGAGCATGCCGTCCCGGCCGTCGGGCGCAACGATGCCGAGACGCACATCCGCCGCATCTGTGACCTGATTTTCATGCGAATGGTTCATCGCGCCGGGGTGAAACGCGGTGATCTGGTTGTCGTCGAGGTCGGTGGTAATGAACGCTTGCGCGGTGAATGTGCCGCCCACCGCGCGCACATGATCCTGACGCAAGCCGAGCGTCTCCAGGCGACGCCGGTATGGATCGGCGTCATCGCCCACGGTTGCCATGATGAGCGGATCGTCGCCGAGCAACTTGAGGTTGTAGGCAATATTGCCCGCACAGCCACCGAACTCGCGGCGCATGTCGGGCACCAGGAAGGCTACATTCAGAATGTGAATCTGGTCGGGCAGTATGTGATGCTTGAAGCGATCATGAAACACCATGATGGTGTCGTAGGCGATCGATCCGCAAACAAGGATGGTCATGCGCGTTTCCGTAGAGATGGGTGATCGACCATTATAGAGGCGTGCCGGCCGACTACCCGCTACCGGTGGTATCCGGATCAGGGCAGTTTCATAAAGTCGCCGAGGTCGTATTGCGCCGCGCCCTCGCCCTCAATCACTCTCCCGAAGGTCAATGGAGGAGCGATCGACGAACTATCCAGCAAAGTCTGCTCCCCTCTCCCGTCGGGAAAGGGGCTGGGGGTGAGGGGAACCATCTTCCGACCGCATGGCGCCACCGCAGACTTCCCCCACGTGCGCGTGTGTCGTCACGCGCTACCCCGCATCTCAGCCCGGCGTCTCGCGTGAGGGGACCTGAAACACGGCCCCGTCGTCCAGTCGGTACGCGGTGAGCCTTCCGCCCCATACGCAGCCGGTATCGAGGCCGACGAACCCCGGCTGACGATGCAGCCCCAATGCCGACCAGTGCCCAGCAAGCACGGTGGTTCCGGCCTTGCGCGAACGGGGCGCATCGAACCAGGGCACGCAGTCCGGCGGACCCTCGGACGGTCGCCCCTTGTGTTTGAACTCCATGCGCCCATCCGGTGTGCAGAAGCGCATGCGCGTCATCGCATTGACGATACAGCGCAGACGATCCTGGCCGCGCAGATCATCCGACCAGCGCGCCGGCTTGTTGCCGGCGAGGTCGGCGAGAAAATCCCGTCGCTCCTTGCCCGCCAACACCGCCTCGACCTCGCCCGCCAGCTGCTCGATCGCCTGATCACTAACACCGTGCCGCAGCCAGGCCGCATGGCGATGGCGCCGATGGTCAATCACGACGGCGGCCTGATCGGCGACCTCACCGTGGCGTGCCTGCCGGCGGCCGAAGGGGAGGAGTTGGGCGGGGCCGACACCGTCGTCGGGGGCGCAACCGGCAACACGAACCAGCTCGAGTCGTTCATGGTGTTCGGTTCGGGTATCGCCGAGCGGTACTACGAACGGTGGTTCGAACAGGAGCGTCGGGTCCACCTCGACGACGGGGGAGCGGCCGTCGGCGTCCGAGCGCTCGGCTTCGAGATGTGCGGGCTGTCGATCGCCGGGCCGAACGCTCGCAGGATCCTCGAGAAACTGACCGACCACGACGTCACGGCGGAGAACTTCGGCTTCATGCGCTTCCGGCGGATCGACCTCGGCCTCGTTCCCGTGCTGTGCGGCAAG
>CBDULG010000364.1:0-3201 GCA_965367985.1 uncultured Rhodocyclaceae bacterium | reverse complement strand
TGCTCGACATGCTGCGCGGCACCGCCGAGATGCTGGCGGGCGTGGCGCCCGGTCTGGCGCGCGTGGGCCTCATGTTGCCCAACTGCCCGCTGCACTACCTGCTCTTTCACGACGAGAGCGGACGCCCGAGCGGCATCGACTGGCTGGCCAAGGCACAACCGCTGGCGCTGGTCGTCACCTCCGCCAATCCGGGTGGCGAACCGCTGGTCAATACGAACGAGGAGGCGCTCACCCGTCTGGCCGGCCTCGCCGACCTCTTCCTCATGCATGACCGGGACATCGTGGTGCGCTGCGACGACAGCGTGATGCACCGTGTCGATCGCGCGCCGGCCTTCGTGCGCCGTGCGCGCGGGCACACGCCGCAGGCCATCCGTTTGGCGCACAAGGGGCCGCCCGTGCTGGCCTTCGGCGCGCAACTCAAGAACACGGTGTGTCTGACGCGCGGCGATGAAGCCTTCGTTTCGCAACACATCGGCGATCTGGATACGGCCGCGACGCGGGCGGCGATGGCCGACGCCGTGCGCCATCTCATTCACGTGCTCGACTGCGAGCCGCAGTGGGTGGCCTGTGAGCGGCATCCCGACGTGCACGCCAGTCTGGCCGCGCAGGCATTTGCCGATGCACACGGCGTGCCCTGTATCGACGTGCAGCACCACCACGCGCATATTGCCGCGGTGCTGGCCGAGCACGGCGTCGACGGCCCGGTACTCGGCCTCGCCCTCGACGGCTTCGGCCTCGGCGATGACGGTGGCGCGTGGGGCGGCGAATTGTTGCAGGTCGATGGCGCGCAATATGAGCGCCTCGGCCATTTGCGCACCCTGCCCTTGCCCGGTGGCGACCGTGCCGCGCGCGAACCCTGGCGCGTCGCCGCTGCTGCGCTTCATGTGATGGGGCATGGCGACCAGATCGCCACGCGCTTCTCGGACCATTCCGGCGCCGCAAAGCTCGACGCCATGCTGCGACGCGGTACGCGCTGCCCACCGAGTTCCGGCATGGGCCGCTGGTTCGATGCTGTTGCCGGGCTGCTCGGCGTGTGCGAAGTGATGGGCTACGAGGGCGAGGCGGCGATGCGCCTCGAAGCGCTCGCCCAAAACTACGGCAGCGCATTGCCGGTGCCGTTCGGCTGGTTGATGTCGAAGGACGGTAGCGAACTCGATCTGCTGCCGTTGGCCGCCTCGCTGATGGATGCACGCGACGCGGCGCGCGGCGCCGCGGTGTTTCACGCCACACTGGTCGCGGCGCTCGAAGCCTGGGTGGTCGCGGCGCGCCAGCGCACCGGCATTACGCGTGTCGCGCTCGGCGGCGGCTGCTTTGTGAACCGCGTGCTCACCGAAGGTCTGGTGACCCGTCTGCGCATGCGCGGGATGGAGGTGCTGCACGCGCGCCAGGTGCCGAGCGGCGATGGCGGCGTGTCGCTGGGGCAGGCGTGGATTGCGATTCAACAAGTGATGGACTGACACAATGTGCCTCGCGCTACCCGCCCGTGTTGTTGAACTGCTCGCTGGCGACGCGGCGCGCGTCGAGCTGGGGGGCGTGCGCAAGGAGATCTCGCTGGCGCTGGTTGATGAGGTGGCGGTGGGCGACTACGTCATCGTGCATGTCGGTTATGCGCTCGCGCGGCTCGACGCCGACGAGGCCGAACAGACCCTCGCGGAGATCGCCGCGGCCACGTTGAGCGCGCCGCCGGGCACCGAGGCTGCATGAAATACATCGACGCTTTCCGTGATGGCGCCGCCGCAACGCGGCTGGCGGCGGCGCTCGCCGGCGAGGTCGATGCCGGCCGCGACTACGCCTTTATGGAGTTCTGCGGCGGCCACACCCACGCCATCGCCCGTCACGGCGTCGGCGATCTGCTGCCGTCTAATGTGCGCATGGTGCATGGACCCGGCTGTCCGGTGTGCGTGTTGCCAATCGGCCGCATCGACATGGCGATTCGCCTCGTCCTGTCGCGCCCCGAGGTGACGCTGTGCAGCTATGGCGACTGCCTGCGCGTGCCGGCCTCGGGCGGGCATTCGCTGCTCGGCGCGCGGGCCCGCGGTGGTGATGTGCGCATGATCTATTCGCCCGCCGATGCGCTGGCGCTGGCGCAGAAGCACCCGGCGCGCGAGGTGGTGTTCTTCGCCATCGGATTCGAGACCACCACGCCACCGACCGCGGTCGTGTTGCGCCAGGCGCGGGCGCTCGGCCTGCGCAATTTCAGCGTGATCTGCAACCACGTGCTGACCCCGCCGGCGATGCGCGCGATCGTCGATGGCGGCGCGGCGCTCGACGGCTTCGTCGGGCCGGCGCATGTGTCCACGATCATCGGCAGTGATCCGTATGCCGAATTTGCCGCGCGCTATCGCAAACCGGTGGTGATTGCCGGATTCGAGCCGCTGGACGTGATGCAGGCGGTACGCATGCTGGTGCGGCAGGTGAATGCCGGGCGTGCGGAGGTGGAAAACGAATTTACCCGCGCCGTGACGCCCGAGGGCAATCTCAAGGCGCAGGCGCTCATGGACGAGGTGTTCGAGCTGCGCGCGCAGTTTGCCTGGCGCGGTCTGGGTACGCTCCCCGCGTCGGCGCGCGCCATCCGCGCCGAATTTTCCGATTGGGACGCCGAGCGCAAGTTTGCGCTGGTCGACACGCCGGTGGCCGACAACCCGGCCTGCGAGTGCGCCGCGATCCTGCGTGGCGACAAGACGCCGCGCGACTGCAAGTTGTTCGCGACCGTGTGCTCGCCGGAAAATCCGCTGGGTGCCTGCATGGTGTCGAGCGAAGGCGCCTGTGCGGCATATTTCACCTATGGACGCGCGCTTGCGAGGACGCCTGCGTGAAGGGCGGTCGTCGCCGGCTCGATCTGCGCGCCGGCGTGATCGAGATGCAGCATGGCGCCGGCGGGCGGGCGATGGCGCAGCTCGTGGACGAATTATTTGCGCGCGCCCTGGCCAACGATTTTCTCGCCCAGGGCGACGACGGCGTGGTCTTGCCCGCACCCGCGCCGGGCGAGCGGCTGGTCATGGCGACCGACGCGCATGTGGTCTCGCCGCTGTTTTTTCCGGGGGGCGACATCGGTTGCCTGGCGGTGCACGGCACGATCAACGATGTGGCGATGATGGGCGCGCGGCCCTTGTATCTGAGCGCCGCGTTCGTTCTCGAAGAAGGCTTTGCGCTGGCCGACCTGCAGCGCATCGTCGCCTCGATGGCGGCGGCCAGCCGTGC
>CBDULG010000363.1:0-3205 GCA_965367985.1 uncultured Rhodocyclaceae bacterium | reverse complement strand
TGTGCGCTCTCCTCCACCGCGCCACCCACTTCGATGCGATATCCCAGCGGCAGCGTTTCGCGCATCGCGTCGATCTGCGCGAAGAGCTGGTCGACCACCACCGCCGGCTGCACGGTGCCGTAGAGTGTCGAGCGCACGGTCACCGTCGGCACACGGTCGCGCCGCCAGATCACACCGTCTTCAAAGCCGTATTCCAGCGTCACCACCTGGCTGAGCGGCACGCTGTTGCCGCCGACCACCGGGATCGCCAGATCACCGAGCAGCGACAGATGGGTGCGCTCTGCGGTCGCGCCACGCAGCAAGACCTGGATGGTTTCCGTGCCTTCGCGGAATTCGGTGACCGGCATGCCGTGCAGCGACGTATCCAGAAAGGCGGCGATCTGCGCCGAGGACAGGCCGAGCAAACGCGCCTTTTCCTGATCGACATTCAGGCGCACGATCTTGGAGGATTCTTCCCAGTCGAGACTGACGTTCGAAAGATGCGAATTGCCACGCATCGCCGCGGCCACCTGATGCGCAATTTCGCGCAACGGGCCGAACTCCGGGCCGCTCACCCGGTATTGCGCCGGGAAGCCGACCGGCGGGCCGTTTTCCAGCCGCTTGATCACCGCCTGTACGCCGTTCGGGTCGTCGGCATAGTGCAATATCAGGCGGCGGCGCAGTGTCTCGCGCGCCGCCGAGCTTTCCGTGAGGATGACAAACTGGGCGAAATTGGTCTGCGCGAGCTTCTGGTCCAGCGGCAGGTAGAAGCGCGGGCTGCCGGCGCCCACGTAGGCGACATAGTTTTCGATGCCCTCGGCGCCCTCGAGCAATGTTTCGAGTGCTTTGACCGCCTGCTCGGTCGCGGTGTGCGACGCGTCTTCGGCCAGTTCAAGGTCGACCAGCAGTTCGGGCCGCGTCGAGTCGGGAAAGAACTGCTGCGGCACGTAGCGGAACGCGGCAATGGACCCGGCGAACACCAGCAGCGTGGCGATGATTACCCACCAGCGGTGGCGCACGCACGCATTCACCACGGTGCGAAAACGCGTGTAGAACGCCGTGTGGTAGATGGCGTGTTCATCGTGCTCAGTGACCGCATTCTCGTGACGCTGCGCCAGCTTGCGCCCGGCGGCCGGCCAAATGCGCCCCACCATGCGCGACAGCACGCCGGGTCGCTTGCGCTGCGCGGCGAAATCCGGCAGCAGATGAAAGCCCAGATACGGCACGAAGAGCACTGCCGCCACCCACGAAATGAGCAGCGCGGTCACCGTCACCTGAAAGATCGAACGCGTGTATTCGCCCGTGCTCGACGCCGCCGTGGCGATCGGCAGAAAGCCGGCCGCGGTCACCAACGTGCCGGAGAGCATCGGCTTGGCAGTCGAGATGTAGGCAAAACTCGCTGCGCGCGTGCGCTCCCATCCCTGTTCCATCTTAGTCGCCATCATCTCGACCGCGATGATCGCGTCATCGACCAGCAGGCCGAGCGAAAGAATGAGCGCGCCGAGCGAGATCTTGTGCAGACCAATACCGAACTGCGCCATGAACAGGAAGGTGATGGCGAGCACCACCGGAATCGTCACCACCACCACAATGCCGGTGCGCAGGCCGAGGCTCAGCAAGCTGACCGCCAGCACGATGAGCACCGCCTCGGTGAGCGCCTTGACGAACTCATTGACCGAGCGCTGCACCGCACGCGGCTGGTCGGCCACGCGCGCGAACTCCACGCCCACCGGCAATTGCGCCTCGATGCTCGCTACCGCATCGTCCAGATGATGCCCCAGCGCGATGATGTCGCCGCCCGCGCGCATCGACACGCCGAGACCGAGCGCCTCACGTCCCATAAAGCGCATGCGGTCGGCGGGCGGGTCTTCGTAAGCGCGGCGCACCTCGGCGACGTCTCCAAGGCGGAAACTGCGGCCGCCGGCACGGATGCGGGTGTCGCGCAAGATGTCCAGATCGGTGAAATCGCCGTCGGGGCGCAAGTACAGGCGTTCGCTGTCGGTTTCGAAAAAACCGGCGTCGGCTTGCGCATTCTGCTCGGCGAGCGCGTCGGTAACGTCGCTCAACTGAAGCCCAAAGGTGGCCAGCTTGGTGTTCGACAGCTCGACGAACACCCGCTCGCGCTGCACGCCGATGAGATCGACCTTGGCGACGTCGGGCACGCGCAGCAGCTCGGAACGCACGGCTTCGGCGTAGCGCTTGAGTTCGGCATAACTCAGGCCGTCGCCGACGAGCGCGAACACGTTGCCGAAGGTGTCGCCGAACTCGTCATTGAAACTCGGGCCAATGACGCCTGCGGGCAAGGTGTGGCGCATGTCGCCGATTTTCTTGCGCGCCTGATACCAGATGCCGTCCATCTGCTCGGCCGGTGTCGAATCCTTGACCTCGAAGAAAATCAGTGATTCGCCGGGTTTGGAATAGCTGCGGATGGTGTCGACCTGTGGAATTTCCTGCAGCTTCTTTTCCAGCCGGTCGGTGACCTGCTCGGCGACCTCGGCGGCCGTCGCGCCCGGCCATTCGGCGCGTACCACCATCACCTTGAAGGTGAATGGCGGATCCTCCGACTGGCCGAGCTGTGTGTAGGCGAACATGCCGATCGCCGTCAGCATGAGCATGAAGTAGAGCACCAGCGTCTGGTGGCGCAGCCCCCACTCCGAGATGTTGAAGCGGCTCATCGCGCGGCGTCCAGTGTCACCGGTGCGGACGCCGGCACTGCCCGCACCTGCTGCCCGGGTTGCAGCAGACGGATGCCGGCGACCACCGCCTGTGTACCCGGGGTCAAACCGGTTTCGATGCGCGCGCCGATTTCGGAGAATTCCGCCACTTCGACCACCACGGGTGACACGGCGCCGTCGGCGTCGTTGAACACCCACACCACGCTCTGCCCGTCACGCTCGCCGACCGCAGGCAGCGGCAGAATCACGCCGGCCGCATCGCCGTTGGCCAGCGCCACGGTGGCTGTCGCGCCCAGGGGCAATTGCGCCGGCGGCGCGTCGACCTCGACCTTGACCGCGTAGGTGCGCGTCACCGCGTCGGCTGCCGGCGCCACCTCGCGCACGCGGGCCGGAAATATTTCGTCGGGCGCCGACCACAGGCGCACGTGCGCCGAAGCGCCCGGTGTGAGCGCTGCGACCTGACCTTCGGGCACGTTAATGCGCACCTCGCGCGCGCCGTCGTGGGCGAGCGTGAGCACCTTGACCGCCGCCTGGACCTGTTTGGTGAGCGA
>CBDULG010000362.1:0-3219 GCA_965367985.1 uncultured Rhodocyclaceae bacterium | reverse complement strand
GGCCGCGATGCCCGCTGTCACGACAGTACGGCCGAGATCGAACAACGCGCCGTCCGACCCGGCTCCACTGTCATCACTTGCCTCGTCTGCCTCGTTTGCATCGGGCAGATTCGCCATCAACGCATGCAGTTTCGTGGCGGCATCGCTGGCGAGCCCTGACTCGGTGAGCACGCCGGCGCCAACAGCCGCCGAGATGACACGCGCAAAGCACGATGGCAGGTGAATGCGATACCCACCGATGGCTCCGAGTGGTTTGACCGGACACGCCGCAAGCGGTGTGACCAGGTGCTCACCCAGGCCGTCGAGGATCGTATCGCACCAGTGATCGAGCAGCGGAACTGCGCTGAGCGTCTTGATGCGTCGCCAAATCGCGGTGCGCTCGTACTGCGCCGCGCCGTTTTCTTCCAGGTACTCAAGTATCCATGCCTGGCGTAGTACCGGATCGCAATGCGTCAGCGCCGGCAGGTACACCCAGGCATGTGACAGTGGCCCGAACAGATTGTCTTCAGGCACCCGGCCGGTATGCTTCACCAGCGCGTCGACATCGGACACCATGACCGTTTGGGGACGATCATCTTCGTCGCGCAGCGTGAATTCGGCGGTTTCACCTTGCAAGAATCCGCCTTCGCTGCGCTTCAAACTGAATGCAGCAAAGAACTGCAGCATTGCCGTATCGCGCCCGATCAGGGACAAGAACAGCAGCTCGTACTTCTCGTTGCGTAGGCAGGCGTCCACGAACAGATCCGGGACGTGCTGGATTGACATCAACATCGATGACTCCTTGTATGTAGAGCGCCCATAGCCTCTTGCGAGGCCATGGGCAATTGGATTGCGCTCAGTGATGCGCGCTCGTGACGTGAATCGGAACCGCACTGACAATTGCGTCAGCGCGCCGATTCGTGGCTGCTTCACCCGCGCGTTGCGCGTCGAGTGCATTGATGTAGCGCGCTACAACGTGCCCACGCTGACCATTGATGCCGAACTGGCCATCGGTGAGCAGTGCACGATTGTCTGCAGTGTCGGAGTTGCCGCCGTGGGCAAACTCCATGCAGACGAAATTAGCCGCGGTGGCACGGCCTTGCACAATCTCCAAGGCTCGTATCGCACCCATGCTCAATACCGGCCCTTCGATCCAGTCCAGCGTGGATACGAAGATTTCCGTGCGCATGCACCGCTCGATATCCCCGAGGGTGTGCTCGTCGGTAACACCGGTGGCTGCACTGATGAGCTGACTGATCTGGTTCATGGGACTCTCCTTCAAAACGAAAACGGGAGAGCCCCCAGGGGGATGGCTCCCCCAAGGGTGATGAACTACGGTTATTCGATCAATTGCGCGGCGGCGCTTACGCCCTGCCCTGCCCTTGTTCGAACAACGTTGGCCATTGCAGTGACTGGCCTGGTGTGGTCTTTGCCGGCACTTGCGGTGCGCTCAGACCCTGAAAAAATCCGCGCAAGAGGCGGCCGAATTTGAATCCGGCCGCTTCAACGGGATTGGTGACGAGCGCTTTGCTTGCGCTCAGATAAAGCCCCGAATGCTGTCGCTTGAGGCTCGGGTGCGCGTCGTAGAAGTCGACGACGAGGCGCGCAACATCAGGATTGCTCACTTGCGCGCACAAGGCCTGTAAAGCCTCGGCGTCGAGCTGCCTGAGCGTGGCCGTTGCCGGCCGGGTGGGTTCTGACATGGTGATCTCCGAAATAAAGGGAGAGCACGCCCCCATGGGGAGCGCGAGTCTCCCGATGGGGTGGATACAACGAATGATGCCCTGCACCCTGGACGGGTGGTTTCGGTTTCAAGGACTGACCGAACGCATTGCGGCTCTGGGCCGACAAATTCGCTTTTTCCAGGGCCGGCTCGCGACCCTCGAAAAAGCCCCCTGACGCAAGGCCAAGGGGTTTGGTTGTGTGCTTTACTGCTGCTCCACAATTCTGACTTGGGTGATCGATACGCAGCGCGGCTCGAAACACATGTCGCTCGCCACGATTGTGCGCGCTGTGCGCTGCGCTTCTTCGATCAGATCGCTCAGATTGGCGTCATCCGCCGCATTGAGGCCAAACGTCTTTGTCCCATGGTAGGTCGGCGACGGATAGCCACCGGCCTTGAAATCAGCTTCAAATTTCACGTGCATGGCTTCTCTCCGAACAGTGGCTTAGATCAATTCATCGTGCGCTGCAAGTGGGGCCAATTCTCGCCACACCGCACCGTTGTAGCTGATGCGAGCGACGAGGCGCCCTTGAAAATCGCGCACCGTGCCGCCTGACCAGTTGCCACTGCCCAGCTCATTGGCTTCGATGTAGGCACGCACGCGGCGAGACGCATCGAGCAGTGAGAGGGCTTTCACAGTCAGGCTCGGCACGCCGGGCAGCGCTCGATCCGGGTCTTGTTGATAATCGGGATTGCCGACGCTGCTCAACTCGACGCTCAGTGCGCGTTCGCGCGTCAGCTCGTCGCCGACGATACGTACAGATGGATGAAAATACATGGATACCTCCAAAGAAAAATCGGAGGTATCGCCCGCGGGGGAGACACCCCCGTGGGTTGGACTACATTGTTTGATTAGAGCGGACTGATGCCGGCCTGCGCGAGAGCCGCTCTGAGCGCCTCGATACCGGTGCTCATCTGATGTGCCTTGCTCTTGCGCACTTCATTGGAAAGGTGGGCTTCGGTCTTTTCGAGAAAATCGTCAAATCCCAACCGCTTCATGAACTGGGCCAGTTCGTAGGCAACTTCGGGTGACATCGAAACCGAAATATCGATCAGCTTTTCTTGATCTGTCATTGCATACCTCATGAATTACGGCGGGCATCGAGCATCCCGGTGATTGCCTCATTGAGCGCATCCAGCGGATCGGGCCGTGACGCAAAGCATGCCGTATAAACCCGCTCGAACAGCACAGGATCCATGCTATTGCGAACAGCAGCCGCGCGGTAGCACGCGTGCTTGTTGCAGTGATCAAGCGCTGAATAGCGACAGTCGAGCCAATACGTCCTGGCCAGACGGCGGAAACGTTTGAACTGATGTTTGAACTGAATTGAATTCACGGAGGCCTCCTGTGGTGACAGACGAGGCCTCCCCGCGGGAGAGCCCCGCGTGGGAAGAAAACGACCAACAATGCCCTGCACCCCAAGGGGTGGTTCCGGTATCAAGGGCTGACCGGATGCGATGCGACATATGCCGCTTCGATACCTGAATGATGCGACATATCGGCGTGCCTTGCAAGA
>CBDULG010000361.1:0-3219 GCA_965367985.1 uncultured Rhodocyclaceae bacterium | reverse complement strand
CTTGCGTGCGACCACCGGGCGCCTGCCGATCAACGTCAGGTGCGTATTCGAAGGCGAAGAGGAGGCCGGCAGTCGAGGCCTGGCCGCATTTCTTGCCTGTGCCGGGCGGGGCCAGGCGGACGTGGCCGTGATGTCGGACATGTGGATGGCGGGCGCCGGTCGTCCGGCGATTGCCGAGTCGCTGCGCGGTGCACTCAGCGTCGAAATAGCAGTCAGTGGTCAGGTACGGGATCTGCACTCGGGCAATTTCGGCGGGGCAATTCACAACCCCCTCCAGGCCTTGTGCGAAATCGTCGCGCGGCTGCACGACGCGCGCGGCGTGATCGCCATCCCGGGATTTCACACGCGCGTGCGCGCGCTGCCGGCGGAGGCGAGGGCCTACATGCGCCGGGTCGGGTCAACGGACGCCCAAATCCTGCGCGCGGCGGGCGCGCGGTGTGGCTGGGGCGAGGCCGGATACAGTCTTTACGAACGAACCACAATTCGCCCAGCGCTGAGCATCAACGGCATTACCGGTGGCTACCAGGGTAGCGGCGCGAAGGCGGTGATTCCGGCCCATGCCACCGCGAAGCTCAATTTTCGCCTCGTTCCGGACCAGGACCCGGCCGAAATCGATACCTTGCTGCGCCGTCATGTGGCCCGAATCGCGCCGCCGACGGTTGCGGTGAAACTGCGCACACTGTTCCGCGCCAAGCCTTTCGTCTTGCAGCGCGACCACCCGGCCGTGCGGGCCGCATGCGCGGCGTTGCGCAAGGGCTTCGGCGCGGAGGCCGAGTTCCTGCGCATCGGCGGCACCATTCCGGTGGCGCACCTGCTGCAGGACGAACTCGGCATCGCGACCGTGCCGCTGGGCTTCGCCCTGCCCGACGACGGTCTGCACGCGCCCAACGAGCGCTTCCGTGTGGCGAACTTCTTTCAGGCCGTTGATACCGCAATCCATCTGCTGGGGGCGTTGGCCACGGCAGGCTGCGCAGCAGAGCGAAACCGCGCCCCCGGCCGGCACCCGAACTCTGACGCGTTGTCCCGGCAGATCAGCGGAGATGACGGTCGATGATCATCGACTGCCATTGCCACGCGGGAAAGGGCGACGGCTTCACGGGTCCGTGGGATACCGCTGCGCCGCTGGACAAGTATCTGCGCCGCGCGGCGCAGGCGGGCATCGATCGCACCGTCGTGTTCGCCGCCTTTCACTCCGACTATGCGGCGGCAAACCGCGAACTCGCCCGCATCGTCGCGAGCCGGTCCGATCGGCTGTGCGGCTTTGCCTTCGTCAATGCCGCGCGAGACCGCGGGCGCGTGCGTGCGATGGTGGATGCCGCGGTGAATCGCTACGGCTTCCTCGGTATCAAAGTGCATCGCCACGATGCGCCGATCACCCGTGAGGTGTGCGAGGCTGCGCGTGCCTTTCGACTACCCGTGCTCTACGACGTCGCTGGCGAGGTCGCAGTGGTGGAATTGTTGGCGCAGGAGTATCCCGACCTCACCTTCATCATCCCCCACCTGGGAGCTTTGCTGACGACTGGCGGGCGCAGCTTGGACTGATCGACCACCTTGTCCGCCACCCCAATGTCCATGCCGATACCTCGGGCGTGCGCCGTTTTGACTTGCTCGACGAGGCCGTGCGCCGTGCCGGTGCGCGCAAGATCCTGTTCGGCTCCGACGGACCCTGGCTGCACCCGGGCGTCGAGCTCGCCAAGATTTACGCGCTCGGCCTCGATCCGGCCGACGAGGCACTGGTGCTGGGGGGGAATTTCCTGCGCCTGATCTCGGCACGACGCGGGCGCGGTGGCGCACAACGCCGCGTAGCGCGCTCACCCGATGGGTGATGGCTGTCGAAGGCGAAATCGTAAATGCGCACAATAACTTCCCAAGACCGACAAGCGGTCAACTGCGGTTTCTAGGATGTTCGATCCGGCGTGAGGGCGCGCGCCGCTCAATGGTTTTGTCGATGGTTGGCACGGCGCATCTGCAGTGCGCGATCGGTGACCCCAAGACGGCACGCGGCACGGTGGAGGTTTCCGTCCTCTTGCTCGAGTGCGAGCCGGATCGCGGTCTCGGCGGCCATCTGCGCGATCTCCTTGAGACCCACGCCCAGTTCAATGGCGTGATGGACGGCGCTCTCGAAACCGCCGTCCAGCCAGCCATTCGTTGACGGTCCCTCGGACGGGCGCTCGTCTTCCGGGATGTCGCCGATCGTGATCGGGCCGGGACCGGTGTGGCGGTGGTGAAGGCGCGTGACGACGCGGCGTAGATCGCGCACATTGCCCGGGTACTCCCGGGCCAATAGGTACTGACGTACTGGTTCATCTATCGACGGCGGTGGCGTTGTCGGGTCTGGCTCGGCGAGAAAGTACTGTGCGAGGGGCAGGATGTCCTCCCGACGCGCGCACAAAGGCGGCGTCCGGCAGACCCAGCCGGCAATTCGATAATAGAGGTCGCCGCGAAAGCGCCCGTTGGTGACCTCGGTTTCCAGCGCCCGATTGGTTGCGCAGATCAACCGGAACTCGGTGTGCTGCCAGACATTGCTCCCCACGCGCTTGTAGGCGTGCTCCTGAATCACGCGCAGCAACTGTGCCTGCAGCGGTGGCGGCAGTTCGCCGATTTCGTCCAGAAACAAACTGCCGTGATTGGCGACGGCGAACGCGCCATCGCGTGCGTTCATCGCGCCGGTGAATGCGCCCCGTTCGTGGCCGAAGAACTCGCTGCCCGACAGTTCGGGCGTGATCGTCGTGCAGTCGACCACCACCAGGTCCTGCTTACCCGGCCGCGCATCGAGATCGTGGATCAGGCGGGCAATGAGCTCTTTGCCGGTGCCGCTTTCGCCCATGATCAGCACCGAGGCGTCGGTAAAATGTGCCACTTCGACCACCTGGCACAACAGCGCGCGCCAAGCCGCGCTGCGCCCGACAAGCGCGTCACGCACGCGCGGGCAGTCCACCATTTCCCGCACCGCGCGCCAGCGCGTCAGGCGCGCGACAATTTGATCGGCCTGCGCCGGGATATCCCGCCACACCAGCACGTCGGCAGCCCCGGCCCGCAGTAGCGCCCAGGTTTCGTCGGCTCCAATGCCCTTCGCGCCGAGGGCGATCGCCAAAACGGTTGCTCCGCGACTGACAAGATGGACGTGCTCGAGTGCCGCGCTGTCGACCTTGCTGACGATGATCAGGGCATAGCCGTCGGCTTCCGGTGACAGCGGCGTCGCGATAATGCCAGCAGCGT
>CBDULG010000360.1:0-3223 GCA_965367985.1 uncultured Rhodocyclaceae bacterium | reverse complement strand
TGCCGGGTGCTCGACATCGGTTGCGGCACGGGTCATGTCCTCAGCCAGATGCTGCGGCGCGGCTACCGGGCCGATGGGGTGATTCCGTCTGCCTCGCTGGCGCGGCTGGTGCGCGCGCGACTGGACGACATTCCCGGCCACGACACACGGGTGTTTGAATCGACGTTCGAGGCGCTGGACCTCGCGCCGCTGGAGGGGCAGTATGACGTCGCCCTGTTTTGCGAGAGCTTTCAGTACATCCGCTTGCGCGATGTGTTCGACCGGGTCGGCCGCATTCTCAAACCGGGCGGCTATGTCGTGATTTGCGATTTCTTCAAGACCGAGCATGCCGATGATGGCACTGCGGCGGGCAAGAGTTTCGGCGGCGGGCATCCGCTGGTCAAATTCCGGCAGGCGCTGGCGGCCTCACCGCTCGAGCTGGTGCGCGATGAAGATATCACCGCCGAGGTGTCTCCCACCATCGATTTGCTCGACGCGCTGCTGACGCAGCGTATCGGTCCAGCCATTGAAACCACGGGGGTCTATCTGCGTGCAAGGCATCCCTGGGTGACGAGGACGCTGGCTTGGCTGCTGCGCAAGCGCTTGCGCAAGATCCGCCTGAAGTATTTTTCCGGTTACCGGACGCAAGCCGTGTTCGAGCGCTACAAGAACTACCGTCTGCTGGTGCTGCGCAAGCCCGAGTGACGCGGTCGGCGCAGGTCGTGGAATAGACCGCGGGCGTCGTACGCCGGCGCCCGGTGCCGTGTTCCGCAAGGGCGAGCCGATTGCGCTCCGCGGTGCTGGTTTCGACGCTGAAGACGGGGGCTGCTGGCCCGCGGCACCAGCGATCGCGAAACAACGCGTCAAGTCGTGTTCGGCCGACACCGTGCAGCGAGGTGCGCCGGGTCGAACCCCAATGGCGATGCGCCCGGTGCAGAAGTCTGCCGGTCATCTCTTTGCCGATTACGACGCCCACCTGCTAGCCTATGCTGAATATGCCGCCCCGTTTGCAAGGACGTTTCAATGGCTTATGTCGGTGCCCCATTCGAGTACGACCTTTTCATCAGCTACAGCCACGGCGACGATGGCAAGGGCAACGGCATTTTGCAGCCGTGGTCGGCAGCGTTTGCTGCGGCGCTGGAGAACGAGTTGCGCGCCGACCGGCGCATCCGGCAGGCGCTCAAGGTGTTTCTCGACAGCAACGAACGGCCCGGCGAAGGGGTCGATCCGATGGCCGGGCTGACGCCGCAACTCGAGAAGCACATCGGCGGCTCCGCCGTGCTGGTTGTGTTGATGTCGCCGGACTACCTCGCGTCACAGTGGTGCGCGCGCGAGCGTGAGTGGTGGTGCAGGCGGCAGGCGGAACTGGGCATGCCGACCGATGAGCGCATCGCAGTGGTGCATATCTGGCCGACCAGCGAGCCGTGGCCGGCGGATTTGTGCGATCCGCAGGGTGAGCCGCTGGTGGGCTTCGCGTTTCACGATGATTCGGCCGGCGCAGCGCGCCCGCTCGGATGGACCGATCCGGCGGGCGAGTTCGGCCGCGAGTTCAAGGTCGCGCTGGTCGGCATCGCGGGCCGCGTGTCCACCAGGCTGGTGGCCTTGAAGGCACAGGCCGAGGCGCTTGCCAAGGCGCATCAGGAGGCGGCGAAATTGCAGCAGCAGGGCGGGCAGTCGATCTATCTGCATGGCCGCGTGGCACAGAAAAAAGCCTGGGAGCGCGCGGCGATCGCGCTGGCCGACAAGGGTTATGCTGTGCTGCCGGGCGAGCCCGATCCGGCGGTGACCGATCCGCAGGCCTCGCTCGAACTGCGAGAACGGCGCGTCGACGCCCTCGGCGCCTGCGATGCGCTGCTGCTGCTGGGCACCGACGATGGCCGCACGCTCGATATCGACATGGTCGCGGTCGGCCGCCACGACCGCCATTCGGCCCGTGCGCGCAGCAACCGCCTGTTGCCTTGCGGGGTACTCGATACGGTGGGCGCGCCGATTGCCACCATGGTGCGCAAGGCCACCGCGCGCAACCTCCAGGCCGAGTGGCTCGACGGCACGAAGGATCCGTGGATCCCCGGCGTGCAGAAATGGCTGGCGGCGAAAGGCGCCGAAGCCGAGGGGCAGCTGTGAACGCCCCGGAACAACATTCCGGGTTCGGCGCCGACGGCGAGGTCGTTTTGCCGCCGCGGCCGTATCCCGGCCTGCGCCCCTTCGAGCGCGACGAGTGGCCGGTCTACTTTGGCCACGAACGGCGGTCGGACGAAGTCGTCGCGCGGCTGATCCGACAACGGCTGGTGTTCGTGCATGGCGATTCGGGCTGCGGCAAGAGTTCGCTGGTGCGCGCGGGGGTATTCGCGCGCCTCGAACAGGGCGGCGCGGGGGAAGGTTGGCGTACTGGCATCGCCTTGCCGCGCGAGGCGCCGCTGTGGAACGTCGCTGCAGCACTGGCCGAGCTGGCCGGCGAACATGAGGACGAGGCGCGCGTGCTCGAATGGCGGCGTGCGCTCAACTGCGGGCGCGATGCGCCGGCGGCGCTGGGCGAATTGCTGGCGCGCGGCGCGGGCGGGCCGGTGTGCCTGCTGATCGACCAGTTCGAAGAGCTCTTTCAGCACGCGCGTCTGCACGGTGCGGAAGAAGCGCGACTGCTCACCACGGTGCTGATCGCGCTGCACGACACACCGCTGGACGGGCTTTACGTCGCCATGACCATGCGTTCGGAATACCTCGGCGCGTGCGCGCGCTTCGATGGTTTCGCCGAGCTGGTCAATGCCACGCAATACCTGCTGCCGCGCATGGCGCGCGAAGACATGCTGCGCGCCATCCGCGAGCCGGCGCTGCTCTACGACGGGCAGGTCAGCCGTGAAATGGCCGACCGGCTGATCGCCGATGTCGGCGGCGGGCAGGACCAGTTGCCGTTGATCCAGCATGGCCTGATGCGTTTCTACCGCAAGAACGCGACCGTGGGCGGCGGTGCATGGAAGATCGGCATCGAGGATTTTCCCGCCCGGGGTGGGCTGTCGGGCATGCTCTCTGCCCATGCCGACGTGGTGGCGAAGGCGGTGCGCCGGCTGATCACACCGGGCGCGCGCGAGCGCCTGGTCGAAGAGATGTTCCGCGCGCTCACCGACGTGAACGCCGACGGCCAGGCGATCCGCCGGCCGCAGACACTGGCCCAACTGGCCGCACTGACCGGTGTCGGCGTGGACGTGGTGCGCGAGGTGGTCGATGTCTTCCGCTCCGACGGGGTGTC
>CBDULG010000359.1:0-3228 GCA_965367985.1 uncultured Rhodocyclaceae bacterium | reverse complement strand
GCTGAATCAAGACAAGGGAGCGCACTAATTGCGGGCAGCAACAACGGCGGTCGTGCGCGACATCGTCCTCATCGGCGGCGGCCACAGCCATGTCGTGGTGCTGCGCATGCTGGCGATGAAGCCGCTGCCGGGGCTGCGGCTGACGGTGATCTGCACCGATACAGACACACCCTATTCGGGCATGCTGCCGGGCCATATTGCCGGGCACTACAGCTTCGACGCGGTCCATATCGACCTGCGGCGGCTGGCCGAATTTGCCGGCGCGAGATACTACCGCGACGAGGTGATCGGCATCGACCGCGCCGAGCGCAAGGTGCTGTGCCGCACGCGACCGCCCGTGCCCTACGACGTGCTGTCGATCAACATCGGGTCGACGCCGCAGCTCTCGCGCGTCGAAGGCGCCGCCGAATACGCCGTGCCGGTAAAACCGATCCGCCGCTTCAACGATCGCTGGCTGGCGCTGCTCGAGCGCGTGCGCAATCACCCCGGACAAACGACGATCGCGGTGGTCGGCGCCGGTGCCGGCGGCGTCGAACTGACGCTGGCGATGCAGTACCGGCTGCGCGGCGAGTTGACCGCGCTGGGGCGCGACCCCGACGAGTTGCGGTTTCATCTCTTTTCCGCCGACGCCAACATCCTGCCGACCCACAACACGGCAGTGCGGCGCAGCTTTGTCGAGGTGCTGGCCGAGCGCGGCGTGATAACGCATCTCGATTCGGAAGTCGTCGAGGTCGGCCCCGGGCGCGTGCAAGCGCGTGGCGGCGAGGTGCTGCAGGCCGACGAGATCGTCTGGGTGACGCAGGCCGGCGGCGCGCCGTGGCTGCGCGACACCGGGCTGGCGCTGGACGACCACGGCTTCATCCGCGTGCATGACACCTTGCAAAGCGAGACCGATCCGCTGATTTTTGCCGCCGGCGACTGCGCCACCCTGGTTGGCACGCCGCTGGAAAAGGCCGGCGTGTTCGCGGTGCGCATGGGCAAACCCCTCGCCGCCAACCTGCGGCGCACCGTGTTGCAGAAACCGCTGCGCCCGTATCGTCCGCAGCGTCGCTGGCTCGCGCTGATCAGTACCGGCGACCGGCACGCCGTCGCTTCGCGCGGCCGGCTGTTCGCACGCGGGGACTGGGTGTGGCGCTGGAAGGACTGGATCGACCGCCGCTTCATGCGGCGCTTCAGCGAATTCCCGCTAATGAGCGATGACGCAGCACCGCCGCGCGGCGAGCCGATTCCGCTCGATGAAGCGGAGCAAACACAGGCCATCTCGGCGATCGCCATGCGCTGCGGCGGCTGCGGCGCGAAGGTTGGTGCCACGGTGCTGTCACGCGCGCTGGCCAATGTGCATCCGCTCGAACGCGATGACGTGCTGATCGGCCTGCACGCGCCCGACGACGCGGCAGTGCTGCGCGTGCCGGCGGACAAGCTGCTGGTGCACAGCGTCGATTTCTTCCGCGCGTTTGTGGACGATCCCTGGATTTTCGGGCGCATCGCGGCCAATCACGCGTTGGGCGACATCTTCGCGATGGGTGGTGAAGCGCAGTCGGCCACCGCGATTGCCACCGTGCCGCCGGGTCTGGAAAGCAAGGTCGAGGACACGGTTTTTCAGATGATGACCGGAGCCGTCGATGTGCTCAACGCAGCCGGCTGCGCGCTGGTCGGTGGCCACACCGGCGAAGGCCGTGAGCTGGCGCTGGGTTTTGCGGTCAACGGGCTGATCGATGCGCAACTCGCCAGCGTGATGCGCAAGGGCGGCATGCGGCCCGGCGATGTGCTGATCCTCACCAAACCAATCGGCACCGGTACGCTGTTCGCAGCGCATGCGCAATTGAAGGCGCGCGGCCGCTGGATCGATGCCGCGCTCGAATCGATGCAGGTATCGAACCGGCGCGCGGTGCCCTGCCTGATCGCGCACGGCGCCACCGCCTGCACCGATCTCACCGGCTTCGGTCTGCTCGGCCATTTGATCGAGATGACGCGGCCTTCGGGCGTCGATGCCGAAATCGATCTCAACGCCTTGCCGCTGCTCGAGGGCGCGCTCGAAACCGCCGCTGCCGGCATCCTCAGCTCGCTGCAGCCGGCCAACGTGCGCCTGCGACGCGCCCTGCAAAATCAAGCCGAGGCGAGCGGGCACCCGGCGTATCCGCTACTCTTCGACCCGCAAACCGCCGGCGGCCTGCTTGCCAGCGTGCCGGCCCAAGACGCCGACGCCTGTATCGCCGCGCTGCGTGAGTTGGGCTACGCGAAAACGGTCCAGATCGGCCGTGTGCTGGCCGAAGGCGAGGCAGTCGAGTCAATTCACCTTGTGCTGTGACGATCCCGCTGGCAACTCACCGCCGGCATATGCTGTCCCTTGGTAGCGAACAAATAAATAAACAAACAGAGGAAGAAACCATGCGTCCCATGTTCCGTCAGATTCCCCGCCTGATTGCCCGCTGCACCTTATCCCTCACACTGATCGCCGGTGCCGCCGCCGTGCAGGCGGAGGTCTTGCGTGTTTCAGCCATCCCCGACGAGGCGCCGACCGAGTTGCAGCGCAAGTTCGAGCCGCTCGGCAAATATCTTGAGGCGCAGACCGGCATGGAGGTGAAGTTCACCCCGGTCAGCGACTATGCTGCCGTCGTCGAAGGCCTGGCGACCCAGAAAATTGACCTCGCCTGGTTGGGCGGTTTCACCTTCGTGCAGGCGAAACTGCGCACCAACGGCGAAGCGATGCCGATCGTGCAGCGCGCCGAAGACGAGGTGTTCACCAGCAAATTCATCGTCCCCGTCGACAGCCCGATCGCCACGCTGGCCGATCTCAAAGGCAAGAACTTCGCCTTCGGCTCGCCGTCGTCCACCTCCGGCCACCTGATGCCGCGCTTCTTCCTGCTGCAGGACGGCATCGATCCCGACAAGGATTTCACCAAGATCGCTTTCTCCGGCGCGCATGACGCCACCGTCGCCTTCGTCGCCTCAGGGCGGGTCGATGCCGGCGTGCTCAACGCCTCGGTGATGGACAAGCTGATCGAGAAGGGCGACGAAAATGCCAAGCGTGTGAAGGTCATCGCCACCACGCCGCCGTACTACGACTACAACTGGACGGTGCGCCCCGGCCTCGACCCCGCATTGCGCCAGAAAATCGCCGACGCTTTCCTCAAGCTCGACCCCGCCAAGCCAGCGGACAAGGCCATCATGGATCTGCAGCGCGCCTCGAAATTCGTGCCGACGACGACGGAGAACTACGACGGGATC
>CBDULG010000358.1:0-3248 GCA_965367985.1 uncultured Rhodocyclaceae bacterium | reverse complement strand
CACGCCTTCAATGCGCTCACCGAAGCGAAGAAGCAGATCATCATCACCTGCGACACCTATCCAAAAGACATCCACGGCCTTGAAGACCGGCTCATTTCGCGTTTCGACTGGGGTCTCACCGTGCAGATCGAGCCGCCCGAGCTGGAAATGCGCGTCGCCATTCTCAAGAAGAAGGCTGAAAGCCATGGCCTCGTGTTGTGCGATGACGTTGCCTTTCTGATCGCCAAGAACCTGCGCGCCAACGTGCGCGAACTGGAAGGCGCGCTGACCAAGGTGGTGGCCTTTGCGCGCTTTCACAGCCGCGAGATTACTCTCGATGTGGCCAAGGACGCGCTCAAGGATCTGCTGCACGCGTACAACCGACAGCTTTCGATCGAGCATATCCAGAAGACGGTCGCCGACTACTTCAAGATCAAGGTCGCCGACATGCACTCGAAGAAGCGCACCCGCGTGATTGCACGTCCGCGGCAGGTGGCGATGTTTCTCGCCAAGGACATCACGCCGATGAGCCTGCCGGCGATCGGCGATGCCTTCGGTGGACGCGACCACACCACGGTGCTGCACGCCTGTCGCACGATCGCCGATCTGCGCCGCAAGGACACCCAGCTCAATCACGACCTGCACGTGTTGACCCAAGTGCTGCGCGGCTGACGCGGCACGGGAAACCCGAACACGCTGCGCCCCCGCGCCCCACGCCCCGAAGATACGGAGACGGAACAACGATGCAATTGCTGACCACCACGCGCGACGCCCTGCTGGGACCCCTTCAGTCGGTGTCCGGCATTGTGGAGAAGCGCCATACGCTGCCCATTCTGTCGAACGTGCTGATCGAAAAGCGCGGTGATCAGGTCACCTTGCTGGCTACCGATATCGAAATCCAGATCCGCACCACTGCGGAAGTGACCGGTTCGGGCGACGATGCGAGCGTCACCGTGGGCGCGCGCAAGTTGCAGGACATCCTGCGCGCGCTGCCCGGCGACAACGACATCGCGATCTCGCTCGACGACAGCCGCCTGACCGTCAAGTCGGGGCGCAGCCGTTTTCAGTTGCAGACCTTGCCGGCGGCCGAGTATCCGCATCTGAGCGTGGACGAGAATGAAGGCGTTCGTTTTTCCGTGCCGCAGCGCGATTTCAAGCGCCAGCTCGCGCTCGTGCAGTACGCCATGGCGCAGCAGGACATCCGCTACTACCTCAACGGCCTGCTCCTGCTGGTCGAGGGTGGCACCTTGCGCATGGTCGCCACCGACGGGCACCGTCTGGCCTACGCCGAGTCCGCGATCGGCGGCAATCTGCCGCGTGCCGACGTTATCTTGCCGCGCAAGACCGTACTCGAGCTCACCCGGCAGCTGGCCGACACCGATGAGCCGATGGAAATTATCATTGCCGGCAGCCAGATCGTTTTTCGCTTCGGTCCGATCGAACTGATCTCCAAGCTCATCGACGGCAAGTTTCCCGACTACGAGCGCGTCATTCCGCAAAACCATCCCAAGCAACTGCACCTGGCGCGCCAGCCGCTGCACGCCGCCCTCTCGCGCGTGGCAATACTTACCAACGAAAAATTCCGTGGCGTGCGCGTCGTGCTCTCCGAAGGCACGCTGAAAATCGTCAGCTCCAACAGCGAACAGGAAGAGGCGCAGGAAGAACTCGAGATCGACTACCACGAGGAAGGGCTCGATATCGGCTTCAACGTCACCTACATGCTCGATGTGCTCAACAACGTGACGACCGACGAAATCGTAATGCGCCTCAGCGACGGCAATTCCAGCGCCCTGATCACCCTGCCCGGCAATGAGACGTTCAAATACGTCGTCATGCCGATGAGAATCTGACGCAGCCACCCCGGCATGATGCGTCGATCGCGGGGTGCTCCGGCGCCCCGAATTAAAAGAGAAATCTATGTCTGAATCGCAACCCACGCCGCTCGGCGGCTACGACGAATCCAGCATCCAGCAGCTCGAAGGGCTGGAAGCCGTGCGCAAGCGCCCCGGTATGTACATTGGCGATACTTCCGACGGCACTGGCTTGCATCACATGGTTTTCGAAGTCGTCGACAACGCCATTGACGAAGCACTTGCCGGCCATTGCGACGACATTCTCGTCACCATCCATACCGACAACTCGATTTCGGTCACCGATAACGGCCGCGGCATCCCGGTGGGCGTGAAGATGGACGACAAGCACGAACCCAAGCGTTCGGCGGCCGAGATCGTCATGTGCGTGCTGCACGCCGGGGGCAAGTTCAACCAGAACAGCTACAAGGTCTCCGGCGGTCTGCACGGCGTCGGCGTGTCGTGTGTCAATGCGCTGTCCAAGTGGCTTCGCCTGACGATCCGCCGCGACGGCCGCAAGCACCTGATCGAGTTCAATCGCGGCAAGGTCGTCGATCGAGAAGTCGCTCTCGTCGAAGGGGTCGAGGTCTCGCCGATGAAAGTCACCGGTGAGAGCGCCAAGAGCGGCACCGAGCTGCACTTTCTGGCTGACGAAGAAATTTTCGGGGCGATCGAATTTCACTACGAGATTCTCGCCAAGCGCCTGCGCGAGCTGTCCTTCCTCAACAACGGCGTGCGCATCCGCCTGATCGACCAGCGCAACAACAAGGAAGAAAACTTCGCCTTTGCCGGTGGCGTACGCGGCTTCGTCGATTACATCAACCGCGCCAAGACCGTACTTCACCCCACCGTCTTCTATGCTGAAGGCATCAGTACGGTATCCAACGGAACCGATCACGACATCGAGGTCAGTGTCGAAGTCGCCATGCAGTGGAATGACAGTTACGCCGAACAGGTGCTGTGCTTTACCAACAATATTCCGCAATCCGATGGCGGCACCCACCTCACCGGCCTGCGCGCCGCGATGACGCGGGTCATCAACAAGTACATCGACGAGAACGAGATTGCCAAGAAGGCCAAGGTCAACGTGACCGGCGACGACATGCGCGAAGGCTTGGCCTGTGTCCTGTCGGTGAAGATGCCCGATCCCAAGTTCGGTTCGCAGACCAAGATGAAGCTTGTTTCGTCCGAGGCGCGTCCGGCGGTCGAGGAAGTCGTCGCCAGCAAGTTGGGCGACTACCTGCTCGAGAATCCAATCGACGCCAAGACCATCTGCGGCAAGATCGTCGAAGCCGCTCGCGCGCGCGATGCGGCGCGCAAGGCGCGGGAGATGACGCGCCGCAAGGGCCTGCTCGACGGTGTTGGCATGCCGGGCAAGCTCGCCGATTGCCAGGAAAAGGATCCCGCCAAGTGCGAGAT
>CBDULG010000357.1:0-3254 GCA_965367985.1 uncultured Rhodocyclaceae bacterium | reverse complement strand
GATGCGTGCGATCCCCGCGAACTCCTTACCGATCGGCCCCATCTCGATCTCGGCCGTGTCGGAATTTACGCTGAGGTCGACTGCTACGCGGCTGGGCGACATGCGCAAGATGGAGCGTTTGAACCATTCGACGAAACCCGTCTGTACCTTTTCCAGTCCGCGATTCACGGTGCTCGGGTTGTCCCATCCGGTTTGCTCGTAAAGCGTCTTGAGCACTTGGCCGATGGGCGAATTCTGCGGGTCGCCGAGGCGGTTCATGCCGGCAACGGCGGCGTCGAAATCGTCGAACTCGACGACGCTGATGCCGTGGGTGAATGCGCTCCACTCTTGCGCGTATTCATTCTTGTAGAGCGCGACGAGCGATTTCTGGATCTGCTCGGGGCTTCCCTGCAGTGACAGATCGTCGGTCGCAGAGGTCTTGAGTACCCAGTCCGAACTCTGCAACTCATTGGTTGCGGCCTCGCGGATCGCATCGCGCACATAGGTCTTCCATGCCGTGACGGTGAACGCGCCGGAGACCACGTGACTGCCGGCGATCAGTTCGGCATCGTTGGGTTCGAGCAGACTGGTCACGGTCACCGGGGCAAAGCGGGTCGAGGCGCGTGCCTTGACCTCGGCATAAACGCGGTCGAGCGCCGGCATGCCGTGGATGACGCGACGCAGGTTTTCACGCGCCACGTCGACGACGCCGAGATTGTTGGCGATCAGCGGCCAGTTGTCGTCGCCGCTGCGTGCGAGGTGGAAGGACAGAATGCGCTCGGCGCTGCTGATCATTTGCGCACGGGTCATTTCGCCGCGATTGGTCTCCAGCCAGGTGCGCCAGAAACGTGTGAGCTGGTCGGACAGGTGACCGACGTCGATACGCGCGCGATCCGCCAACATGAGGTAGGTCTTCAGCGCGTTGTAAGCGTCCTGCACGTTTCCGGGTCGCGGTGCCTGATACGGTTGCGGAGCGCTCGTCGATACGCTGGCGGCGCTGCCGTCGACAGGTTTGAGCGAATCGGCTGCTGCATTGACCTCGTGCAGGAAGGTCTCGAGATTCTCGGTCACCGGATTGAGCATGATGCTGCGTACGCCGGCGTAGTACTCGCCTTTGAGCTTGGCGAGCAGCGTGTCGCCCTGATAGAGGCCAAGACCGAGCGACAGCGGCCGTTCGGTGGCGAAACGCTCGAGCTGGGCGATGCGGTCCTGCAGGATCGTCAGCGCTTCGAGGCGCGACTGCAAATCGAAGCTGGCAGCCTGCAGTTCAACCGCTTGATCCAGGTCGGCCTGGACGTTGCGCACCAGCTCCTGATTGTTCACGTACGACCAGCTCCATCCGCCGAGCGCCAGACCGAGCAGCGCGATCGCGGCGAAGAAGCCGACTTGACGCAGCCGCGTCTGCATTCGGTTGGCGTACTGGCGGACGAGGTGCCTGTCGGCGAAGATGACTTTGGAAAACAAGTCCTTGAGGAAAAAACCATTGGTTGAGGCAATGCGCGTCGCCAGCGGACCATCGCCAGTAAGAGAGAAGCGTTCCTCGATGCGTGCTGTCGAGCCGCTGCGCGCTTCGCCTTCCTGCACCGCCGAGGTGAGGTAGAAGCCACGAAATACCGGCTTGAATTGGAACGGGTTTTCTTCGAACAGCGTCGCGATGAAGGCGCGCAGCGCGGGTTTGATGGCGGCGAATTCGAGTGGAAACGTGAGCAATCCGGGTGGCATCGCGTTGCCTTGGGCAAGTGCCATCTGAGCGACGCTCATCTCGCGCAGGCCGTCGTAGAGCTTGTCGAAATGCGTGTCAAACTGTGCGATCGCGTCGTTGCCGGCGCCCGTCTCGTAGGGCAAGGTGGCGCCCCATGCGCGGTCCCGCTCGTTCCAGTCCACGTCCTGGAAGAATTCGTTGAACCCACTGATCAGGTCGGCCTTGGTGAACATCACGTAGACGGGCGCGAAGACTTCCAGGCGCTCGGTCAGTTCCTGCACGCGCTGGCGCAGGTTTTTTGCCAGATCAACCGCGAACTCGGGCCGGTTGCATAGCAGTTCGGCCACGCTCACGGTGACGATGATGCCGTTGATCGGCGCCTGCGGGCGGTGCTTCTTGAGCAGGCGCAGGAAACCCAGCCACTCGCTTCGGTCTTCTTCGTGCACTGCGTAGCGTCCAGCCGTGTCGAGCAGAATCCCCTCGGTGGTGAAGAACCAGTCGCAATTCCGCGTGCCGCCGATGCCGTGGATGATGTTGCTGCTGCCATCGGCGAAAGGGAAGGTGAGGCCCGAGTTGACCACCGCCGTGCTCTTGCCGGCCGCTGGGTTGCCGATGACGATGTACCACGGCAGTTCATACAATGCGGCGCGGCCCGACACGTGTCCCAGCTTCGATGTCTTGATCGTCTTGACGGCGTCCTGCATGCGCGTGCGCAGCGTTTCGATCTCGGCGCGCGTGCCCTCGTCGGCCACCCGAACGGCTACTTGCGCCTGGTCGTCGAGCATCGTGCCGAGGCCATCGGCGGCGCGGCGTGCGCGCCGCCGCCGCCAAAGCCAGACGCACAACCACACCACGACGAGGATCGCCGTGGCAAAGGCCGCCCAGGTGAGGGCGAGTTGCAGCGTGCTGGCACCGAGAAAGAAGAACGCGGCGAGCGCGGCGATACCGATGAAGGACAGCGTGCGGGAGTCGAACAGGAATGATCGGAGTCTGGACATGGGATGAAACGCGTCAGGTCTGGATTTCGGTGGGTGTCACTGGGACGGGCGCGGGCTGCAGCAGTGCCGCCGCGCGCATGTAGGGGTGTTGCGCGCTGAGCGCGAGCGCGGGCGCGCTGTGCGTGATCACTTCGTGAGCGGCGCACAACAGGGCAAGCAGTGCGCTCGCGGGTGACGCGCTGCCACAGACAGCACCAATCGACACGCAGCTTGCACCCGGCTCAAGCGCTTCGAAACTGTCGTCGATTGCGCCAAGAAATTCCGTTTGCCGGCTCGCGCGTTGGTCGGCATCGGCTACCAGCGCGGTGATCGTCGCCGGTTTCACGTCATGCATATGGAGCACGCTGTCGATCAGTGTCTTGATTGTTTCCGATGAAATCTTTCCCTTTGCATCCGCCGATTTGTCGCGCCGGGCGCGAAGAATGCGGTGGATGCGCGGCGCCGCGTCGATCTCGCCGTGCGCGCCGGTCGTCGCATCCGCGAGCAGGAGGGCAGCGGCGGCTTCGCCCGGTATTTGGCCGTGCTGGAATTGCGGGGTAAAAAGCTTGCCGCGGCTCTGCCAGTCTTGAACGGTT
>CBDULG010000356.1:0-3264 GCA_965367985.1 uncultured Rhodocyclaceae bacterium | reverse complement strand
ATCAGGTTCGGGATCGCCATCAGCGCGTTCAGCGTGTCTGCCACCAGCCACACGAAATCGAGGCTGACGACGGCACCGGGCAATACCGCAAGCGTCCACAGAATACGGAAGGGTTTCTCGCTCGCCGTGCCGAGCAGAAACTGCCAGCACTTTTCGGCGAAGTACGCCCAACCGAGTATCGTGGTGAAGGCAAAAACCGCCAGCGCAATGGTCAGCAGGTAACTCCCGACGCCCGGCATGCCCGCGTCGAAGGCCGCAGATGTGAGCACCGCGCCCGAATCACCGGAGGTCCACACGCCGCTGGCGACGATCGCCAGGCCGGTCATGGTGCACACCAGGATCGTGTCGATGAACGTGCCCATCATGCCGATCACGCCAGAGAACACCGGGTTGTGTGTAGAGCCCGCTGCCTGTGCAATACCGCCGGTGCCGAGGCCCGCTTCATTGGAGAAGATACCGCGTGCAACGCCCTTCTGGATCGCCAGCATGATGGTTGCGCCGACAAAGCCGCCCGTGCCGGCAATCGGCGTAAAGGCATGCGTAAAGATCAGATCAAAGGCTGCCGGAATCTGGTCGGCATGCACAACGAGCACCACGAGGGCACATACGATGTAGGCGATACACATCCCCGGCACGAGCTTTTCGGCGACCGCGCCGATGCGCTTGATACCGCCAAGAATCACCGCGCCGGTAAGCACCATGAGTACCACGCCGGTGATCCAGCCCGGCACGCCAAAGGAGTTTTCAATCGCACTCGAAATGCTGTTTGACTGCACCATGTTGCCGATACCAAAGCCCGCGAGGCCGCCGAACACAGCAAAGGCCGTGCCCAGCCAACGCCAATGCGAGCCCAGTCCGTTCTTGATGGCGTACATCGGGCCGCCGACATGCTCTCCTTTCGAATCGACTTCCCGGTATTTGACCGCCAGCAACACTTCGCTGTATTTGGTCGCCATGCCGACAAAGGCGGTCATCCACATCCAGAAAAGCGCACCTGGGCCACCTACCGCAATGGCGGTGGCAACACCCACGATGTTGCCCGTCCCCACGGTGGCTGACAGCGCAGTCATCAACGCCGCGAATGGCGTGATCTCGCCTTCCGCGCGGTTTTCAGGCAAGCGGCTCTTCCAGATCATCCTGGCGCCATAGACAATCTTGCGCAGCGGCATGAAGCCGAGTCGAATCTGCAAATAAAAACCCGTACCGAGGATCAGGACGATCATCGGTACGCCCCAGACAATGCCGTTCAGGCTGCCAACCAGTTCGTGCAAAGTTTCCATGTCCTTGTCTCTCCCTCAAATTATTTTGCTTTGCCGGAGTTAAGCCTCGGGCTGCTCCAGCGGTTTCATTGCTGCCTGCGGCCGCAGGCGATCTTTGCTGCTCGTGCGATCAGGTTTTCGCATCCTCTCCCATCGTGATGTCGACCATCAGTTCGTTCGCCAGCGCTTCGATTTCTTCCTGCAGCTTTTCCACCTCGGCGTTCGCCGGCACGTGCACGGTGATTTGCGCACGGAACAGCGCCTCACCGCTGAACGACGCGCTCTCGCACGCGCTGTCGAGCCGGTCGATGCTGGCCCCGTGCCGCGCGAGAACACTCGAGATTTCACGCACGATACCGGGGCGATCCTGGCCGACCAGTTCGAGACGCGTGATGCGCCCGACCGCTTTCGCCGTTGACGAATCCGCCTCTTCGATGCCCAGGCGCAGCCCTTCGGATTCGAGTTCCTGCAGCGCCGCCTTGAGTTTGCCGACCTGCGCGCTGTCGATCTCCAGACGCACGATGCCTGCGAACTTGCCGGCCAGTTGCGCCATGCTGCTTTCCATCCAGTTGGCGCCGCAGTCGCTGGCGCGCTTGGCCAGCGCGCTGACCAGCCCCGGCCGGTCCTGGCCCAGCAATGTAATGACAAGTGATGTGTTCATAGAAAGTGATCCTCAATTGTCTTCGTAAACAGACATCGGCGGGCATGAGCACACCAGATTGCGGTCGCCGTAAACGTTGTCGACGCGGCCCACGGGCGGCCAGTACTTGTTGGCACGCAAGCTCGCCAGTGGATACACGGCCTGCTCCCGGCTATACGGATGGCTCCAGTCGCCAACGATTGCGGCGGCGGTGTGCGGCGCGTTGGCCAGCGGATTGTCGTGCGGGTCAAGCCGGCCGTCGCCGACCTGCTCGATTTCCTCGCGAATGGCGATCATCGCGTCGCAGAAGCGATCAAGCTCTTCCTTCGATTCGCTTTCGGTCGGTTCGATCATCAGCGTGCCGGCCACCGGAAAGGACATCGTCGGCGCATGGAAGCCGAAGTCGATCAGCCGCTTGGCGACGTCATCGACGGTGACGCCGGTGCGATCCTTGAGCGGACGCAGATCGATGATGCACTCGTGCGCCACCATGCCGTTCTTGCCCTGATAGAGCACCGGGTAATGCGGCGACAGCCGGCGGGCAATGTAATTGGCATTGAGGATGGCCATCACACTGGCCTGGCGCAGCCCGTCGCGCCCCATCATTGCAATGTAGCTCCAGGTGATCGGCAGAATGCTGGCACTGCCCCAGGGAGCCGCCGCTACCGCGCCGATGCCTTTGAGCCCGGTGCCACTGTGACCTGGCAGGAAAGGCGCGAGGTGCGAGCGCACGCCAATCGGACCGACACCGGGGCCGCCGCCGCCGTGCGGAATGCAGAAGGTCTTGTGCAGATTCAGGTGCGACACGTCGCCGCCGAACTTGCCCGGCGCGCACAGGCCGACCATGGCATTCATATTGGCGCCATCGATATACACCTGGCCACCGTGGGCATGCACGATCTCGCAAATCTCCCGCACCTCGGTCTCAAACACGCCGTGGGTGGACGGGTAGGTGATCATGATCGCCGCAAGTTTGTCGCCATGCTGGTCAGCCTTGGCGCGCAGATCGGCGACGTCGACGTTGCCGTCGTTGTCACACGCCACCACCACCACGCGCAGGCCGGCCATGTGTGAGGTCGCCGGGTTGGTGCCGTGCGCCGAACTCGGGATCAGGCACACATCGCGGTGGCCCTCGCCGCGGCTGGCGTGATAGGCGCGAATCGCCAGCAGACCGGCATACTCGCCCTGGGAACCGGCGTTGGGCTGCAGCGACACCGCGTCGTAACCGGTGCACTCGCACAACATCTGCTCAAGCTCGGTGGTCAGTTCCTTGTAACCCAACGCCTGATCGGCTGGCACGAACGGATGCAAGCCGCCGAATTCCTTCCAAGTGACCGGAATCATCTCGGTGGTGGCGTTGAGTTT
>CBDULG010000355.1:0-3278 GCA_965367985.1 uncultured Rhodocyclaceae bacterium | reverse complement strand
CACCTGCCACCCGGCCGGGCGATCGCCGGTGTGGCGACGCTTGGCTATGGCGGGATGCTGCTCGGGCCGCCGGTCATCGGTTTCGTCGCTGAATTGAGCACCCTGCGCGCCGCATTCGGCGTGCTCGCCCTGCTCGCCGTCGTCGTCGTGCTGTTTGCCGCGTCGCTCGATCGCAATCCGGGCAATCCGGGCGTTACACGCGCGCCGCAACGCAGGCCGGCCGGATAGCAGGTGTTGGACGCGTCGGGCAGGTGCCTATATGTCGCAATCAGGCAAATTTGTCCTATGCTGAAATACGCCGGACCTTAGATAGCGGAGTGCCAATCATGATCGAGTTGGAGTTGATAGACATCGACGGCAAAGTTGGTGTCGTCCTGCCGAAGAAGGTGGTCGATGCGTTGCAGACACACAAGGGCGACAAGCTGTATCTCGCCGAAATGCTGGATGGCAGCTACCGGCTGGCCCGCCACGACCCCGAAACGGTGCAACGCATGGAACTGGTCGAGGGTGAAATGCACGAGGACGACGCCTGAGCGTCGTCTGATGCGATAGCGCCAGTTTATTCAGCGCGGTGGCACACCGCGGTGTCGCGGTCCTGCGTTCTGTTGACGGGCAACTGCCGGGAATCGCTTAACGGATGTTCCCGCGTGCGCGGGCAATCTGGATCGGATCGCGGCAACAAGAACCCGTTGCGAAGGGCTGCCGATCGAGGCGCGATTCGATTGTGCGAATCGCGCTGGAGTTCGGCGGCCCTCCGTCGAAACCGCTCACGCGTTGCCGCCGCGAGCGCCTCGGGACGCCATGCCCATGGCGCTGAAATCCGATTGAGCGAAGAAGTCTCTAGGCGTCGAACCCGTGCGCGGCGCGGGGCGCGCCGCGTCATTGCCGCGTTGGTCGATACGCCACGGCCAGGCGGCCACGCCTTCTTCGAGCAGCTCGCGGCTTATCCCGATGTCCGCCAGAAGCCTGTCGTCCTTCAAGAGGAGTTCCTCGCGCACGAGGCCCCGGGCGCTATTCGCCCTGGCTCGGATCAGACCGTTGACAAGTGTTGAGAGTAGTCCAGACATGTTGATGCCCTCCAAGACAATGTGTGCAGGGCGTTAATGCGGGGACCGTCCCCACTCATCCAGCGCCGAATCGTCCTGATCCAAAACGCTGCATGTAAGCCAGCGACCACCCTGCGTTATTTCCCAAGTGCCGACTTTCGAGTGCCACAATACTGCTTTTGCTGCAGCGCAACAAACGAATAATCGTGACGCGTACATCAACAAAAACTAATGTGTCGTTGTCATGGCGGGGGTCTGTCAGGGGTGGCAACGTTATCGATCCGCGCGCAGGCGCCGGGCGAGCGTCGGACCGGAGCGATCCTCGCGCTACGTCGTCGGCGCCGCGCTAAGACGCAGAAACGTGGATGTAATAGGCGCCCCAGGGGCACTGCGCAAACTGCTCCTTCAGCGGCTTGTCGCGCAATGCGGGAACCCCTGCCGGATCGAAGACCGCCCATTGCGGCCCGAGCCCACCCAGTGCGAGCGCCTGGTCGTCGATGTGCGTCGCCAGGATCATTCCGTAGGACGCAGCGTCCGCGAGCGCGAGGGTAACCCGATAACCGTCGATGGCCCGGATGCCGACTTGCAGCGCCGCGTCCGGTGACGCGCCGGCCTCGGCGAGCACGGTTGTGAGCAACGGGCCGGTGAGTTTGTGTGGCTTGCCGTCGTATTCCAGCGTTGGCCGGATGCTGATCGCTGGCAGGCGCTGCAATCCCTCCGAATCAAAGACCCATGCCGTCCGAAAATCGACTTCATGCTTGACCATCAGCTGATCGAGCGAACCGTCACGCGCACCCCGGTTGCTGCGCGTGATCGCACCACCGATCGTAAGCAGCGGCGGCCCGTCCTTCGTCGAACTTGCGAACGACGGCGTTGCCGGAGACATGCCGGCAACGGAAGCGGCGGCGAGAAAGTCACGTCTTTTCATGCTTGGTTATCCTGAAATCACGGGACGGTTGGGCGCCTACACCTGGCTGTCGCGTCTTCGAAGACAGCACGCGGCGCAGGCATTCTAGACCTGACATTGTGGCTTCGAAGACCGGAGCTTGCAGGGTACAGCGGTAGGGTGCTTTGGCTGCGCTTGCCGCGATATGCGTAACCTGAACATGAAAACGGCAGTTGACGGCCTATTGCTCTTCGCAAGTCATCGTGTGTATCGACTATTTCGCCTTCGACAGCGATCACGCATTCGGTGGGCGAGCTATACGCCCGATTGCACGACTGGCGGGCCGCCTCGCGGCGTTGCTTCATTTCGCGACTGAGTTAGCAGGGGTCGCTCGTGCGGTCTTTGCGCGTCTCGTCAAACGGCCCGCCATATCCAGGTTGAAACTGGGTCGAGACCGTTGCGGCGCGACAGCGAATCGGCGTGAAGGGCGTGTTCGAAACGGGGAGATGTGATTGAGACGATGCGCTTCGCTCACGTAACGTGCTCTCGAGTGACGGCTTTGCCGCCCGGGCGACTTCGACAAGGCGCAGCGTGATGCGCGGCCCGCGGCTGGTACGAACGCGCTGGCCACGCCCGTGCGCCCGCCGCACATGCGCCATTTGCACTGCGCGCAGAGTCGTCGCACTCGCGCCCTGGCGAGCGAACTCGAATACGCCAGCGGGCAGCCAAGCGCCTCCGGCCAATCGTGATCGCAACTTAAACGACGACAGGACTCAGTGGCGCCAGTGCGGCTCGCCAAAGTGCGCGTGGTGGGCACTGTCCATCATCGACATGAAGTCCTTGCCGTTCATCTGAATGACCTGCTCGTGGTCGCCGGCTTCGAAGTAGATCTCGCCTTCGGTCGCGAGGCTGTCATCGACGATCATCCGCATGCCGTAGGCTGCGCCGACGGGCGGAACGGCGCCGGGCTCGCAATCATCGAACATCTTCGCGAGATCGCCTTCCGATGCCAGGCGCAGTCGGCAGTTGAGTTCCTTGCCGAGCTTGCCCAGTTGCACGTGATGGGTCGACGGCAACACCGCCATGATAAAGCCGGTGTCATCCTCGAGTACGACAGGTTTAGCCAGCGAATGGCCGGGCACCTTGGCCAGATGCGCTGTTTGCATGCTGCTGTGTGAGTGCCGGTGGGTCAGCACGTCGTAGCGGAGTCCGCGCTGAGCCATGTATTCCTGAAGTTTCGATGCGATTGCCATGACCATTCTCCTCGGCGTGAGGGTTCAGGGAATCTTGTGGTTGCCACCCACGCAGGATCGACACATCGATCCCATCCGCCTCCCTGCGACAGC
>CBDULG010000354.1:0-3278 GCA_965367985.1 uncultured Rhodocyclaceae bacterium | reverse complement strand
GCAGGCGTCGAAATTGTCGTCGCCACACCGGGCCGGCTGCTCGATCACGTTCAGCAAAAGAGCATTCAGTTGAACCAGGTTCAGGTGCTCGTGCTCGACGAAGCCGACCGCATGCTCGACATGGGCTTCATCCCGGACATTCGCCGCATTCTCGCGTTGCTGCCCTCGCAGCGCCAGAGCCTGCTCTTCTCCGCCACCTTCTCCAATGAAATCAAGAAGCTGGCCGACCAGATGCTCAACGAGCCGCAGCTCATCGAAGTGGCGCGCCGCAACATGGTGAGCGAAACCATCGAACACCAGATGTACCCGGTGGACGCCAATCACAAGCGCGAACTGCTCGCGCATCTGCTGCGCACCTCGATCGACACGCAGGTGCTGGTGTTCGTCGATACCAAGTTCGGCTGCAGCCGCCTTGCGCACTTTCTCAACAACAGCGGCATCCCCGCCGACGCCATCCACGGCGACAAGAACCAGCAGCAGCGCACCGAAGCGCTTGATGCCTTCAAATCGGGCGCCACCCGTGTGCTGATCGCCACCGATGTGGCGGCGCGCGGACTCGACATCGACGACCTGCCCTATGTCATCAATTATGTGCTCCCGCACACCGCCGAAGACTACATCCACCGCATTGGCCGAACCGGCCGCGCGGGCAAGACCGGCCAGGCGATTTCGCTGGTCAGCGGAGAGGAAAAGCACCGGCTCGCCGACATCGAGAAGCTCATCAAGCTGACGATTCCGCAATCGAGCGTGGACGGATTCGAACCTGCCCGGCACGGCGGCGGCGAGGCGCGCCACGAGTCACGCACGCGCAGCAGCGAATCGCGCGGCCGTGGCGGCAACAGGGAACGCAGCGCGCCACGTGAGCGGGATCGCGGCGGGCGCAAGCGGGCGTCGACGATCGCCGCAGACGGCTTCGACTACAGCAAGCCCTATGAGCCTGCGGAAGGGAGCGAAGCGCCCGAAACCGGCGACAGCAACCCGCCAATTCACGCGGCACGGCGCGGCAGCCCGCCGGTTGCCTTTCTGCTCGGCGGCATCGGCCGCAAGCGGTAGCATCTCCGGCGCACGTGCGCAAGCGTTTTCCGCGCCGGTGCGCGAACGCGCGCACGAAACGCTGAACAGCGGGCAAAACGCCCCGCTTTCGGATTCAAGACCGCATCGGCACGGCCGCTATGATGATGCATCCCAATCATTGCCCCTGCGTCCGCCGATGGAACTGGCTCCTTTGCCCAAAGACGCCGACGACGCCTTCGTACCCGATCTGACAGAAGGCGCCGAGGCCGGGCTCTATTTGTCCCTGTTCGAACTGATGAACGAGGGACTTATCGTCGCCAGCGACGAGGTGATTCTCGAAGTCAATAGCGCGGCGTGCCGGCTAATGGAACGCAGCTATCGCGACCTGGCCGGCAAGCCGCTGGCGACGCTCTTCGCCTCGGAGCGCGCATTCCTCTCGGCGCGCGCCACTCTGTTCATACAGGGCGAGATGCGTGGCAGCCTGCGTGTCATGTTGCCCGGAGGGCGTGAGCGCGATCTGGCCTATGTTGCCGCAGCGCGAATCCGTCCCGGCGTACACGCCCTTATCCTCAGCGCCGATCCGGTCACCGGCCACTCGCCGCAGAACGCACGTGCGGCTGACACCGTCTGGCCTCGCCTTGCCGCGGCGCTCGACCAGCCCGCACTGGTCATCGACGCGCGTGATCACATCGTAGCCGCCAATGGCGCAGCGCGCCGACGGTTCGGCGCTACCGAGTCGGCACTTACTGGCTATCCGTTGAGCACGCTGTGCACACTGTCCGACCCCGCACAGGACAATGGCCCGGTAAGCATTCACCCCGTTGACGGCTCACCCGCGCTGCACGGCCGCGTGATCGCCGGTCCCGAGCCGGGCTGGCGCATCGTGCTGCTCGCCGGTGCCGCGCCCCTGGTGCCGGTCGACGGGCGCACCAGAGAAGTGTTCCGCCACGCGGCGTTTCCAATGCTCGTCGTACGCGCGTCGGATGGACGCGTGGTGGCGGCCAACGACATCGCCGCGAACACCTACGGTATGTCGCACGCGCACCTGCTCAACAGCACGCTCGACGATATTCGCCGCCCCGTGGAAGGCCGACCCGCGTTCGAGGGCGGCGTATGGCAGTGGCGCGGAGCGGCTGGCGAATTCGCCGCCACAGCCATCGTGCGCGCGCTCGTTGGCGCGCGCACGGAATGGCTGGTGACGCACGATGCACCGAACGCGCCCTGGCCGGCTGCGCAGGCCGAGCGCACCGGCGGACCACCGTTGACCCAAACACTGCGGCAGCGCCACACAGAGCGCGACGCGTCGCAGGCACACATCCACCAGAGCTGCGCCGCGCCAGTTCGGCCCATCGACCTCAACATGCTCGCCATGCATTTCCAGCCCGTCAGGGACGCGTGCACCGGCGGCCTGGTGGCAGCTGAAGCCTTGCTACGCTACCGCCATCCGGATTTCGGTCTGCTCGGTCCGCGCGATTTCATGGACATCGCGTCGGACAGCGACGAGAACGTGAATATTGGATGGCATGCACTGGCACTTGCCTGCCAACACGCGGCCGAATGGCATCGCGCCGGCGTCGCCATTCCCGTCGCGATTTCGGTGACAGCGCCGATGCTGATGCGCCACAAGCCACTCGAACGTCTCGGTGCAACGCTGCTCGACAGCGGCCTGCCCGCCTCGGCAATCGAACTCAATTTGCCCGAAGACTGCCTGCGGGAGGGCAACGAGCGTTTCGATACCACGCTGCGCGCGATCGACCGGCTTGGCATTCGCCTCGCGGCAACGGGCATCGGTGTGCAGGCCCTGCCGATCGGCCGCTTGCACCGGCTACCGATCAGCACCTTCAAACTCGATCGCAGCCTGATCCGCGATCTGGGCAGAAACGGCGACGCGACCGTGCTCGGCGCAACGATCTCGGTGGTTCGCGCGCTGTCCCGCTCGGTTCAGGCGGTCGGCATCGAAACCGATGCACAGGCCAAGACACTGCTGGAGATGGGCTGTGAAAGACAGCAGGGGCGACTTTATGCGGCGCCTCTGCCGACCGACGAATTCGCCCAGCTGCTATAAACCTGGAAACGGCAGTTGACCGCTTGTTGGTTTTGGGAAGTTCTTGTGGCAATTGACTATTTTGAGTTCTGCCGACTTCACCCATTGGGTGAGAGCGCTACACGCCCGATTGCACTACTGGCGGGCCGCCTGACTGTGTTGCTCGTCGTAGCAGGGGTCGCTCCTGCGGCCTCCTCGCGCCTTGTCAGACGACTCGCCA
>CBDULG010000353.1:0-3288 GCA_965367985.1 uncultured Rhodocyclaceae bacterium | reverse complement strand
GTCGATTTGAGACGATCGAAGAAGTCCATGACCACTTCATTCATCGGCAAATCGTAGACCAACTGAACCTGCCGGCCGTGGTAGCGCATATCCACTTGCACGCCGCGCTTCTGCGTGCATAGGGTGATGACGGACCCGACGTATTCCTGTGGCACGTAAATCGTTGCGCGGATGATCGGTTCGCGGATTTCGTCGACTTTCGACAGATCGGGCAATCGCGAGGGATTCTCGATCTTCATCAGCGAACCGTCCTTGAGCAGGACTTCATAGACCACGGTCGGCGCGGTGGTAATCAGTTCAATATCGAACTCGCGCTCGAGCCGTTCCTGCACTACATCCATGTGGAGCAGACCAAGGAAACCGCAACGAAAGCCGAAGCCCAGCGCCTGGGAGACTTCCGGTTCAAACTTGAGCGCCGCATCGTTCAGCTGCAATTTCTCGAGCGATTCACGTAGCTGTTCATATTCGTTCGACTCAACCGGATAAAGGCCGGCAAACACCTGCGACTTGATTTCCTTGAAGCCGGGCAGCGGCTTTGCCGCCGGGCGCGATGCGAGCGTCACCGTGTCGCCAACCTTGGCATCGGCCAGCACCTTGATCCCGCTGATGATGAATCCCACTTCGCCCGCGCTGAGCGACTCGCGTACCAGTGACTTGGGCGTGAACACGCCGACTTGATCGACCGGGTACTCGGCTGCCGTCGCCATCAGCCGCATCCGGTCCTTCGCCTTGATGCTGCCGTCGATGACACGCACGAGAATGACCACGCCAACATAACTATCGAACCATGAATCGATGATCAGCGCCTTGAGTGGCGCCGCGGGATCACCTACCGGCGGCGGAATGCGCGCCACCACCGCTTCAAGCACATCGTCCACACCCAATCCGGTTTTCGCAGAACATTCGATCGCTTCAGATGCGTCGACGCCGATCACATCCTCGATCTCTTCGCGCGCTTGCGCCGGGTTAGCGGCCGGCAGATCGATTTTGTTAAGCACCGGAACGACCTCGACGTTCAGGTCGAGCGCGGTGTAGCAGTTGGCCACGGTCTGCGCTTCGACGCCCTGCGACGCGTCGACCACCAACAATGCGCCCTCGCACGCCGAGAGCGAGCGTGAAACTTCGTAGCTGAAATCGACATGCCCCGGCGTATCGATCAGGTTGAACTGATAGACCTGTCCGTTCTTTGCGGTGTAGAGCAACGAGGCCGTCTGCGCCTTGATGGTGATGCCGCGCTCGCGTTCGAGATCCATCGAATCGAGCACCTGGGCATCCATCTCTCGATCCGCCAGGCCGCCACATCGATGAATAAGGCGGTCCGCCAGCGTGGATTTACCGTGATCGATGTGGGCAATGATTGAAAAATTACGGATATGCTGCATAGAACAACAAAAAAGGTGCCTTTCGGCACCTCGATTTCCCGCCGAGGTTAATCGAACGATTTTAGCGGAAATCGCTGCAGATAGGCACGAACCGCGCCTTCATCAAGATGATAGTGGCAGATTTCCCCGCCATCTTCAGTCAGTACCACGGGGACCAATTCACCCCAACGGGCCTCCAGTTGCACGTCTGAATCGACGTCGATCACCTCGATTACAGTGTGGTGTTGCGCGGCAATGGGGGCGAGCGCCTCGAGCAACTCGTCGCACAGGTGACACCAGCTTCGGCTCAATACGCGCAGGCGACTCACTGCGTTGGGCTCAGCGTAACGAAGGTTCGCGCCGGGCCACGCTGCAAGAGAAGTGACAATGACTCGCCAGGCGCCAAAGCGGACAACGTGCGGTCAAAATCCGCTATTGATCGAAGCGGCGCCTGCTTGCCCTGGCGTATCACGGCGACCAGCAAATCGCCTTCGACAATCTGTGCGCGCCCCGCCGGACCGACCGAGGCGATGACCTCGAGTCCCCAGCGCGCACCGAGCGATCTGAGCTGCGCGCCGGTCGGCTCGACGAGCTCGAGTCCAAATCGTGGCGGCACCGGTACCGAGACACGCTGCCCACGGCTTCGCCGGCGCTCGCTCGCCCACTGTCCGACGGTAATCCGGCTTTCCTCCTCAACACCGTCGCGCCAAAAGGTCATGTCCACTTCGCGGCCCGGCTCGACTGCGCCGACGATGCGCGGCAGATCGTCTGCGCTGCGCACGGCGCGCGTGTCGAATCGCAATACAACATCGCCGGTGCGCATGCCGGCGCGGTGCGCCGGGCTGCCTGGCTCGACCGTTCCAACCAGCGCGCCTTCCGCCTGCTGCAGCCCGAACGCGTGCGCCAATTGCGGTGTGACGGCCTGAATCGACACGCCGATCCGGCCGCGCCGGACCTCCCCATGCGCGCGCAACTGCGCCTGAATATCCATCGCAATATCGATCGGGATGGCAAACGAAACGCCCATGAAGCCGCCGGTCCGGCTGTAGATCTGCGAATTGACACCGATCACTTCGCCGTCGAGATTGAAAAGTGGTCCACCCGAGTTTCCTGGATTGATCGCCACGTCGGTCTGGATGAAGGGGACGTAGCTCTCCTGCGGAAACACCCGCCCTTGCGCGCTGACAATACCTGCAGTGACGCTGTTCTCAAAACCGAACGGCGAGCCAATTGCAATCACCCAGTCGCCCACTTCGATATTCTCGACCTCTCCAAAGCGTACCGGCTGCAATTCGTCTGCTTCAATCTTGATCAGCGCGACGTCCGACCGCGAATCGGCACCAACCAATCGCGCAAGGAAAGTTCGTTTGTCATGCAATCGCACCTCGATGCTTGCCGCATCATCGACCACATGTGCGTTGGTGAGGATGTAGCCATCCGCGCTGATGATGAAACCCGATCCGACGGCACGATCGTCTTGCGGCGGTTCCGGCAGGGGATGCTCCGGCAGCAGGCGTTGCAGAAATTCGGGGAGGTCTGGATTGCTGAGAACGTTTTCCGGGCCATCGGCGTACAGGTTTCGCGTCGCATTGATATTGACGACCGAAACGCCCTGCGTGCGGGCGAGCACCGAAAAATCTGGCAGATCTATCGACCAAGCGGCGCCCGAAACGCATAGCACGATCACCGACAGCACGACGCGAAGTCGTCGCGCCCCGCCCCCGGTCACCGGCTCATGCGTGCCCGGCCGTATTGATGCATTCACTATTGTCACCACGAATCGACAGGGAAAGCCGCCGTTGCCACGATTGCGTGGCAGCGCCTTGGCGGGCCAGCACAAACGCAGTGATCAGGCCGGCGGCCAGTCCGATCGCCGCGCCTGCGTCATTTCCCATCCCCGCGCCCACGGCAGTGCCAAGCAGAGCGC
>CBDULG010000352.1:0-3292 GCA_965367985.1 uncultured Rhodocyclaceae bacterium | reverse complement strand
TGGATCACCGCATCTTCCGCTGGCCGATCCTGTCCTTCGTGTTCCGCACCAGCCGTGCCATTCCGATTGCCCCGGGCAAAGACGATGCGGCCATGATGACGCGCGCCTTCGACAGCGTGGCGGCGGCGCTCGAAGCGGGCGAGCTGGTGGGCGTATTTCCTGAAGGGGCGCTCACCGACAACGGCGAGATGCGCCCGTTCCGCCGCGGTGTGGCGCGCATCGTCGAGCGCACCCCGGTGCCCGTGGTGCCAATGGCGCTGAGCGGCTTGTGGGGCAGCTTTTTCAGCCGCAAGGGCGGGCCGGCAATGCGCAAGCCCTTCAGACGCGGTGTTTTCAACCGTATCGATCTGAACATCGGCGCGCCGGTGCCGGCCGCCGAGGCCAGCCCCGAAGCCCTGCAAACGCAGGTTGCCGCACTGCGCGGCGAGCGCCCGTAAGGAACGCAATTTCAAGGTAAGCGAAGCACGCAATGTGGATAGTGGCAGGCTTGATTCTTGGCGGCTGGCTGGCCGTCATGCTGGGCGAATTGCTTGGTTTGTGGTGGGGCTTCGACGCGGCGCTGGTCGGCGCCGTGCTTGGCGCCCTCGCCGGTGCTGCGTTGCAGCGGCGCAAGGGGCGAAGCGCGAACGACGTTGACCGATTCGCGCAACTCGAAGCGCGGCTTGCCAGACTTGAAGCCGAAGTGGCGCGCTTGCATGCCGGAGCGTCCAAAGCTGCCACGGATGCCGCTGGCGACACGGTCATTGCATCGCCACCGGAAATCGCCACCAGCCCGGGGGTGCCGGCGGCCGACCCCGCGCCCGCCGCCCCGGCGCGCGTGCCGCGACGTGGCGCTGACGTGCTCGCCGCGCGGCGTGGCCAGCCCGCGCCCTCCGGTGCCGATTCGGCACAACCGAGAACACTCGACGCACTCTACGCGCGTGCCCGCGCCTGGCTGCTGGGCGGCAATACGGTGGTGCGCGTGGGCTTGCTGGTGTTGTTTTTTGGCCTCGCGTTTCTGGCGCGCTACGCAGTCGAGAACAGCCTGCTGCCAATTGAACTGCGCCTCGCCGGCATTGCGCTGGGCGCCATCGCGCTGCTCGGGCTCGGCTGGCGACTGCGACACCAGCGCAGCGGCTATGCCCTCAGTTTGCAGGGCGGCGGCGTGGCGGCGCTCTACCTCACCATCTTCGCCGCGATGCGGCTCTACCAGATGATTCCGCCGACCATGGGCTTTGCCCTGCTGCTCGCCGTGGTCGTCTTTTCGACCGCGCTGGCGGTGTGGCAGAACGCGCAGGCGCTGGCCATCATCGGCACCGCGGGCGGCTTCATGGCGCCGATTCTCGCCTCCACCGGCGCGGGCAGCCATGTGATGCTGTTCAGCTATTACCTGCTGCTTAACGCCGGCGTGCTGGCTATCGCCTGGCACAAGGCCTGGCGCGGCCTCAATCTGATCGGCTTTGCGTTTACCTTCTCGATCGCACTGGCTTGGGGCGCGCGCGACTATCGCCCCGAACTGTTCGCCAGCACCGAACCCTTCCTCATCGCTTTCGTGCTGATATACATCGCCGCGGCGGTGCTGTTCGCGTGGCGGCGCGCGCCCGTGCTCAAGGACACGGTCGATGGCACGCTGGTGTTCGGCACGCCGGTGGTCGGCTTCGGCCTGCAGGCGGCGCTCGTGGAGAGCATGCCCTATGGACTGGCGTGGAGCGCGCTGGCGGCGGGTGGTGTGTACATCATGCTGGCGCGCGTTTTGCATGCACGCGCCCGACCCACGCTGCGCCTGCTGGTCGAATCTTTTCTCGCGCTCGGCGTCGCCTTTCTCACCCTCACCATTCCGCTCGCCGTCGATGGTCAATGGACCGCGGCGGCGTGGGCGATGGAGGGCGCGGCGCTGCTGTGGGTCGGCACGCGCCAGTCGCGCAAGCTGGCGATGGCGGCCGGGCTGGGCTTGCAGCTTGCGGCGGGGGCCTTTTTCATTGTCGGTGGCGGCATCGATACCCATGCGCGCGCCTGGCCGCTGCTCAACAGTCTGTGGATGGGCGCGCTGCTGATGGCGCTGGCCGGTTTCGTCAGCAGCCGTATCGCGGACCGCGCACGGGCGAGCTGGCCGCGTCTGCTCGCGCTCGCCGCGCCGTTGCTGTTGGTTTGGGCGACGCTGTGGTGGCTGATCGGTGGGCTTCAGGAACTGGATAGCTGGCTCGGCCGCCGTGAGATGGTCGCCGCCACGCTCGCCTTCTTTGCACTGAGCGGCGTCCTCGCTACGTGGCTGGCGCGGCGGCTCGACTGGTCGGCGCTGCATTGGCCGGGACTGCTGGCGCTGCCAGGAATGGTGCTGGCGCTGCTGATGAGCGCCGATGTCGGCACACATCCGGCTGTCGGCTGGGGTGCGATCGGCTGGCTGCTGGCGATCGCCGCGGCGCTGTTCGGGCTGCGGCGCGGTGAACACACCCCCGCGCTTCGCAGGGTGCTCGGATACGCGCACACCGCCCTGCTGTGGCTGGTGACGCTGGCCACGGCATGGGCGGTGGCGGACGTCGTCGATGAGAAGGTGGTTGGCAGCGCATGGTCGACAGCGGGCGTGCTCGCGGTGGCGTCGCTGGCCGTGCTCGGCGTGCTGTGGCTTGCCGCACGTGAGCGCTGGCCGGTCAATGCGTGGCGTCAGGCGTGGTTACGCGACGGCGCGGGCGGCGTGGTCACTGCCGCACTGCTGTGCGCGTTAGCGATGAGTTTTGTGAGCGGTGGCGATGTCGCGCCGCTGCCCTATCTACCGCTGCTCAATCCGCTCGATCTGACGATGCTGCTCATGCTCTTCGTCGCCTGGCGCTGGTGGCAGGCGCTTGGTGGCGCGACCACGGGACATGCCCGCGCGGTGCTCAAGGGACTGGCGGCGATGGCCTTCGTGCTCGCCAATGGCGCGCTGCTGCGCGCGGTGCATCATCTGGCCGAGGTGCCGTGGAGCGACGGCGCGCTGCTCGCCAGCGACACCGTGCAGACCAGCCTATCACTGTTCTGGGGCGTGCTCGGGCTGGCGCTCACCTTTCTCGGAAGCCGCCGCCATCAGCGCACGCTGTGGATGGTCGGCGCGGCGTTGCTTGGCGTGGTGGTGGCCAAGCTGTTCCTCGTCGATATGGCGAGCACCGGCACCGTGGCGCGCATCGTCTCCTTCCTCGGCGCCGGTGTGCTCCTGCTCGTCGTCGGCTATTTTTCGCCCTTGCCGCCGGCGCGCGAGGCGGCCGCATGAAGCACCTCGTTACGCTCTTGCTGATTTCCTCGCAGGCTGCCTGGGCTGCACCTGCGCCGAAAGACTTCG
>CBDULG010000351.1:0-3307 GCA_965367985.1 uncultured Rhodocyclaceae bacterium | reverse complement strand
CGTAGAGCGGTGGGTCGCCTTCTGTCCACTCCTGATAGGTCTGCTTGATTTTCGTTCCATTGGACAATGTTTTCGCGCGAACTCGCGTCGACAAGATCACGTCAAGCGCCGGGCGAAACGCTTTTGGCACCCTGTATACCCATCCGTCCGCGTAGCCGTCCTCATCAAACATTATCTGCTGCGCCCGACGCTTGGCGTTTCGTTCGGTCGGCTCCGACTCCGTATCGCTTTCTTCCATCGCTTACATCCGTAATGGTTTGGTCGAGTATGACAAAACAAGCCAAGCCCGGATAGAGCTCAGCGGAATCCCTGATTCATCGGATGCCAGGCCGCCAACCCCGGATTCCGCTGCGCTGCATTCGGGCTACGATCATGATGCTTACCGGTGCGTCGCGTTCAACTGCCGGGCGATGATGTCGTGGTTGAGCCACAGCACGGGGCCGCTCGGCGCCGACGATTCGTGGAACATGAGCGGGCCAGTGGCGTCGAGGACGAGGGTGCTCAGGTGGTCGGTGATCAGCGCCTTGCGGTCCTTGTGCATTTTCACGATGGCCTCGGAGGTGCCGATCATCAGCTCGGCGAGCGCTTCGCTGTTGGGCATCGGCCAGGCGGCGAAATCGCGGAAGCCTTTCATCACCGTGCTGGAGTGGAAGTCGTCCACCATCTGCAACACCGATTCGAGTGACACGTCGTCCTGCAGCAACTCGGCGCAGGCCTGCCACTGCGCGTCGGCCCAGGCGCCGCCGTCTTCGGCCTTGAGTGCGTGGAGCAGCGAGATGAGCGGCAGTTCGACGCCGACGAAGATATCGGACGAGTTGGTGCGGATCTCGGGGCAGTTGTAGACGGTCGCCTTGACGCCCTTGTCCCAGGCCGCCTTTGCGATGCCTTCGAGCCGCATCTTGGCGTAGCCCTGGGTGTAGTTGGTGTAGGTCTGCCACCGGTATTCGCCGTCGATGAGCACTTCGGTACCGTGGTAGCCGTAGGCCGAGTAGCGCACCTGGCCGCCGGCTGCCTCGATGCGCGTGCGAATCGCCAGGCTGGCTTCGATGAGATGACCGAAGGTGTTGGCCGACACTTCGTCGAAATTGGCGAGGATGAGCTTGCCCAGATCGCTGTCGAGCAGGACCTGCGATGACATGAAGCGGTCGCCGCGGCCCTTGTAGATGCGGTTGGCGATCGCCAGGAAGACCTTGGCCTTGGGGATGCCGCCGGCCATGGTGTGGGCGAAGAATACATTGCGGCCATCGGGAATCAGACCGTCGAGGCGGCGCATGACTTCGGCCACGGTGTCCTTGAAACGCTTGACACCCACCTCGCGGCATCTCTCGATGTGCGCCCAGTCGAGTTTGTCGTCGGCCCAGCTTTTCAGCGTGAGCTTGCCCAGCAGGTCAGTGGGCGTCGGTTCGCCCGGCGGCGCATCGAGATCGAAGCCGGCCATCAGCGGCAGGTTGATGATCGTGCCGCCAAGATTGGCTTCCGCCTCCGATAGCTCAGCATCGGTGAGCGGGCGCAGCGCATTGTTTTCATCGCGGCGGCCGACGGTAATGCCAACGATCTGCATGCCTGCCTTGCGCGCCTCGTTGACGAGGCCGTTGGCGTAGCCGCGGCCAAACAGCTCGCCGAACAGGACGAACACGTCGCCCTGACGGAATAGGCTCGCTTGCGGAAGTTGGCGCAGGGGAATCGGCGAATCCATGTCGGTGCTCTCCAATTGGGCGGGGGTTTGATGGGTGTCCAAGCGATTCTACCTTGCCACGCTTTGGCGTCGGCATCTCGGCGGCGCTGACATCGGCGGCGAATACCCCCGGGCAACAAATTGGTGCAGTGCCGCACCAGCACGGTGCAAACAGGTCGATCACCGATGCACTGCCACGGACCCGCAGCCGGGCGCCAGCCCGCGCCACTTCTCGCATTGCAGCAAATACGTCGAATCTGGCACGCCGCTTGCAGTAGGAAGTTCGATAAAGCTTTGCCCGATCGAACGGCCAGAGCTGCAACACCGGACCTATCGGGTGGTGCCTTGGCCACCGCCCTATTGAAGCGAGGATCACAGCATGCGTAAACCGAGACTGGTGATGGTGGGCAACGGCATGGCGGGCGTGCGGACGCTCGAAGAGCTGCTCAAGATCGCCCCCGACATGTATGACATCACGGTGTTCGGCGCCGAACCCCACCCGAATTACAACCGCATCCTGCTCTCGCCCGTGCTGGCCGGCGAAATGACACTGCAGGACATCATCCTCAACGATCGCTCGTGGTACATCGACAACAGCATCGAACTGGTCCTCGACAACAAGGTCACCCGCATCGACCGCAAGGCGCGCATCGTCACTGCGCAGGACGGCAGCGAACGCGAATATGACCGGCTGCTGCTTGCCACGGGCTCCAATCCCTTCATTCTGCCGGTGCCGGGCAAGGATCTGCCGGGGGTCATCGCCTACCGCGACATCGCCGACACCGACGCGATGATCGCCGCCGCCGCGACCCACAAGCACGCGGTGGTGATCGGCGCCGGTCTGCTTGGTCTGGAGGCGGCCAACGGCCTCGCGCTGCGTGGCATGGACGTCACCGTGGTGCATATCGCCGACTGGATCATGGAGCGCCAGCTCGACAAACCGGCCGCCGACATGCTGCAGAAATCGCTTGAAAAGAAGGGGCTGAAGTTCCTCTTGCAGAAGTTCACCGCCGAGTTGGAGGCTGGCGAGAGCGGCCGTGTCGCCGCGGTGAAGTTCAAGGACGGCGACGTCATTCCGGCCGACCTGGTGGTGATGGCCGCCGGCATCCGCCCCAACACCGCACTGGCCGAATCGGCCGGCATCCATTGCGATCGCGGCATTGTGGTCAACGACACCCTGCAGACCTACGACCCGCGCATCTACGCGGTCGGCGAATGCGCCAATCACCGCGGCATCGCTTACGGTCTGGTGGCGCCGCTGTTCGAGCAGGCCAAGGTGGCCGCCAATCACCTCGCGATGTACGGCATCGGCACGTACAAGGGGTCGGTGACCTCGACCAAGCTCAAGGTGACCGGCATCGACGTCTTCTCAGCGGGCGATTTCAGTGGCGGCGAGGGCACCGAGGATATCGTGCTGCACGATCCGGGCGCCGGCATTTACAAGCGCGTCGTGCTCAAGGAAGACAAGCTGGTCGGTGCCGTGATGTACGGCGACACCAAGGACGGCGCCTGGTACTTCCAGATGCTCAAGGACGCGCAGGACGTCGGCGAGATCCGCGATCACCTGCTGTTCGGCAACAGCCACCTGGGCGATGTCGGCCACAAAGGTGTCAGCTCCGCCGCGGCCATGCC
>CBDULG010000350.1:0-3311 GCA_965367985.1 uncultured Rhodocyclaceae bacterium | reverse complement strand
TGTATGTGTATCTTGCGCAACGGCTGGCGCGCCGCGAGAAACGGAACGACGTTACCGCCCTGCCTTATGGCATAAGCACTCCGGTGATGTTCGTCTATCTGTTTGGCGTCATCGGCCCGATTTACTGGAGTACCAACGACGCCTTGCTGGCCTGGCAGGTCGGTATCGCCGCTGGCGTCGTCGGTGGCCTCGTCGAGATCTCCGGTGCTGCCGTCGGCCCTTGGCTTCAGCGTGTCACGCCGCGGGCCGGCATGCTCGGCACCCTGTCGGGCATTGCATTGGTATTCATCGCCACGGTCGCAATGGCGCGTATCTACGAAAGCCCGATCATCGGTTTCACGTCACTGGCCTTCGTGTTGTGGGGCATGGTGGGCCGCTTCAAGCTTCCCTTCGGGCTGCCCTCGGGCCTCACGGCTTTGATCGCGGCGACCATCGTTGCGCTTGCGCTGGGGGAGGCAAAATTCAGCTTCGAGGGCATCGGCCTGTATGTACCGTTGCCCTATGTGGGCGACCTGATGGTCGGCCTGCAGCACCTCTTCGATCACCCGGAACTTTTCGCGGTGCTCATTCCCGTGCAGATCTACAACTTCATCGAAACAATGAACAACGTCGAGTCGGCCGAAGCGGCGGGCGACAAGTATCCGGTCGGTGTGTGCCAACTCACCGACGGCATCGGAACCATGGTCGGCGGCGTCTTCGGCTCACCGTTTCCGACCACCGTGTATATCGGCCATCCGGCCTACAAGCGCATGAAAGCGCGCTCCGGATATGCCTTGGGCGTAGGAATCGTGTTCATGGTCGGTGCGCTGTTCGGATTGGTGGCGTTTCTCGGCAACCTGATTCCGCCGGCGGCGGTCGCGCCGATTCTGGTCTTTGTCGGCGTCTCGATCATCGCCGTCGCCTTCCGTTCGTGCGAAGGCAAGCACCATATCGCAGTAGCGATTGCCTTCATCCCCCACGTGTCGAGCATCATTGTGGTCAAGTGGGGCGCGGTGCTCAACGCGCTGCGCGGCATGGGCCTGGAGACCGTACCCAATCTGCTCGACGACGCATTTGTCGGCGCCATGGTGACCCAGGGCGCGCATGTCATCGGCCAATCCGCGCTGGCCAACGGTGCGATCGTCAGCGGCATGTTGTGGGGTGCCTTCACCGCGTTTCTGATCGATCGCAAAATCATCGAGGCGGTCATCGTCGCCGCGGTCGCAGCCACGCTGACGGCCTTTGGCATCATTCACGATTCGTCGCTCCATTGGCCCGCCTTCAGCAATCCGCTGGTATGGGGCTACCTCGTGCTCGGCGCCATTTTGCTGGTCGCCTCGCGCTTCCCGCTCGAGCAGGAAGACGACATCGAACCGATGGTGCTCGGCACCGAGCCGCGCGAGGGCGAGCGCCCGCCATCGGCCGCGAAGCCGCAGCAGCTCTAGTTCCGGACGTTGAAGTGCTGCAGAATGCGCAGCACTTCAACGCGGCAGAGCGACCACGACCGTGCCGATTCACGCCCCATTTCTAAAGTATTTCCGCGAAGTCGCGCGCAGTGGTTCGGTGCGCACGGCGGCGAAACGGCTCTACGTTTCGTCTTCCGCGGTCAATCGACAGATCCTCAAGATCGAGGCGGAACTGGGTGTCGATCTGTTCACGCGCACACCCAGCGGCATGACGCTCACTGCGGCAGGCAGCGTGTTGTTCGATCACGTCGAGCGCACACTGTCCGACCTCGAACGCTGTGTTGCCGAAATCGCCACGCTCAGCGGGCGCAGCGAAGCGCCGATCACGGTCAGCGGTCAGGAGTCGATCATTGCGGAGTTTCTGCCACCGGTGCTGCGCGAATTGCACGCTGCGCTGCCGCAGGTCTGCACCGCCTTCAAGGCGGCGGGCGGTCACGAATTGAACCGCATGCTGCAGGAACGCGCCGCCGACATCGCCATCGAGTTCGACGTCAAGCGCGAGCCGAATATCGAAATCGTCGCGACGCGAGAATTGCCGGTCGGCGCGATTGTCGGTCCGGATCATCCGATCGCCGGGCGCGAGAAAATTTCGCTCGCCGAATGCGCTGGTTTTCCGCTCATCCTGCCCGATCGCTCGTGGCCGGTGCGCGAGATGATCGACGACGAACTGGTCCGGCTGGGCCTTCAGCCTCACATTATCACCAGCTCGAACTCGGTCGAGTTTTTGCGCTGCATGATCGATCAGCACGCCGGGATCGGCTTCCAGACCGCCGTCGGCATCGAGGCCCAGCTCACGCGGCGCGAACTGGTGCATGTGCCGCTATGCGACCCCGAGCCGGTGGTGCAGCAATTGAGTGTGTGCGTGTCGACCGGATTACGGCGAACGCCCGCCATCGAACAGCTGCTGTCGCTGCTCGAAACCCGCCTCAATACCTATCTGGCGCGCTGATCGTCGCTGGGCGCGCTGCCGAATCGGCAACGGGTGGCGAACAATCTGTGCTACCCGTTGCGGCGCCACCGCACTAATCTTCACTTTAGCGCGGCACGCTTCGTGCAAATCCAAGTCACAGCGAAGCGACCCTGGAAAACCGAAATGGAGACAGCCAATGGATCGCATACACACTGTCCTGCCCGATTCGACGCACGATGACGCACGCGGGCGAATCGAATTCTGCAACGTGTCGGCGGATCGGCAACTCGAAACCGCATTGATCACCGACGGCAACGGTCGTCCAGAATACTCAGCAAAAGCCAGCGCCGGTGCGAGCGCGCGATGCTACGCAGGCGATTTCTTCTCCCCGCTGCTGGTCGCGGCACCCCACCACGTGTTTCACCGGAGCTGACATGGACGCCAAGACACACCCCATCCGCTTCTTGCTCAATGGCCAGCCGGTGGCGGTCGATTCGATCGACCCGACGCGCAGCGTGCTCAGCTTTCTGCGCGAGGAGCAGCACTGCACCGGCACCAAGGAAGGCTGTGCCGAGGGCGACTGCGGCGCATGCACCGTGGTGGTCGGCGAACTCGACGGTGACCGGCTGCGCACGCGTACGGTGAATGCCTGCATCCAGTTCGTGCCCACGCTCGACGGCAAGGCGCTGTTCACGGTGGAGTATCTGCGTCAGCGTGACGGCAGCCTGCATCCCGCCCAACAGGCGATGGTCGACTGCCACGGCTCGCAGTGTGGTTTCTGTACGCCGGGCTTCGTCATGTCGCTTTGGAATACCTACAACGAACACGAGGCTGCCGGCACGCGCCCGGATCGTGATGCGCTCGCCACCTGCCTGTCGGGCAACCTGTGCCGCTGCACCGGTTACCGGCCGATTCTCGACGCCGGCGAGCAGATGTTCGAGCTGCCGCATTGCGAC
>CBDULG010000349.1:0-3325 GCA_965367985.1 uncultured Rhodocyclaceae bacterium | reverse complement strand
CTGGCAAAACCAATCGTATTTCGATGCGCGCGGTCTCTCGGAAGCGAGATCACTGCCTCGCGGAGGCGCGCCATCGATACGTGGCGAGCAACCCATCGCGCCACAATTCGTGCGCAGCGACTCGCGCTGACGCCCCGAAGGAAGCGAACTGGCCGGCAAGGCCGAGAAAAATGTATCGGACCTAGGCGGCCGGCGGGCTCGTCGAAGCGGGACTCAATGGCACGTAAAGAAACTGCGGCGAGCGATGACGCCCGCCGCGGTTGCCTGGCTTCAGCTCTGTAGGGCGGGGTTCAGCCCGCCGTCGTCGCAACAAACACCGCTGGCCGGATGAATCCGGCCCTACGACGTGGCGTGCCGGCTGGCGCGTGAGCACGACAGCAATCGCGGCGGGTAACGAAACCCGCCGCGATCCAGCCCCTCAACCCTTACGCTGTGATGCCCTCACGCGGCGACCGCGTTGCGGGGCGTGGCGACGCGAGCGCGATCACGCAGTGCGCGTGCGCTCACGCTCTTCGGCTTGAGGTCGATCCGCTCGTTCGCCAGCGCGCGCGCCAAGGCGAATTGCCCGTCGCGCAGCGCGGCCTCCACCAGCGTGAGGTCGATCAGGTCGCGCTGCGCGTGGCTGCCGCCGAAGCGATGCGCGATCGCGCGAATCGGGCGGATCAGGCGCACAGATTCGGCGTAGTCCCCGTCGCCAAACGCAATGATCGCGCGGGTCATCGGCGCGCCCACTTCACGCGTGAAGCGCGCGTTATCGCCGCCGCTGCGCAGCGCCTTCTCCTGCGCCTCGAGCACGCTGCGCACCAGCTCCGGCCGCTGCGCGCCGACGAAGGCCATCGCCGCGTGCGCGTCGTTGAAGCAATAGTTGCCGGCTGCCGCGACCGGTGCCCAGCCGTCGGCCACTGCCTGCCAGCGATTGCCCACATCGACGCCACGCAAGTTCAAGCGCCACAGCAAGGACGACGCGTCGACCATGTCGAGCACGAGCGGCGAATGCTCGCCGTAGATCGGCCCGTCGAACAGGCGCAGCACCTCGCCCATCTCCTCCGCTTCGAGGTGGAACAGCGCCAGGTGCCACCAGTTATGCACCGCGAAAAAGTTGTCGCGCGACCAGCCATCGACATTCGAACGCATCCAGTCGATCCCTTCACGGTGGCGACCCTGCATTTCCATGACGTGCGCCACGGCGTGCTGTCCCCAGGCATCGCGCGCCTCAAGTTCCACCGCACGGCGCCCGCTGGCCTCCGCGCGATCGTAGATCCCGGTCTCTTCCAATCCGAAGGCATGCATGCCGAGCACCGCGTGATAGCCCGGCATGTCGTCCGACCACTCGGGCAGGACGCGCGCGATCCGGTCGCGGATCATGCGCGACGCGCCGGTGTAGAAGTCGCACAGATGGCCCGCCTGCAGCGCCAGCGGGTCGCGCGGGTTGTCGATCGCGATGTCCTCCAGCGCGCGGGCGCCAGCATGCCACTCACCGTCGACCAAGCGCGCAATCGCCTCGAGGTGGCCGCGCTCGCGCGCGTTCGCGGACAGACCGCGCGCTGACGCGAGGGCCTCGCGCGCCGTCGACACGTCGTTCGGCTCGGTGCCGAGCAGATGAAGGTAGGCACGAAATACATGGCCCATGACAAAGTCAGGACTGTCCTCGAGCGCCCGGTCGATGGTCGCGACGGGGTCGTCGATGTAGCACTGGAACTCGTGCAGCGCCTGTTCGTAGATCTCGATGGCATCAGCACTTGCGCCGCTGACGCTATTCCCAAGCGAATCTTTCAAAGCCATGGCGAAGTCTCCTCTTACGACCCGATTCGAAGTGACCGGGCTCGAAGACCACTTTAGGCATCGCGCGTGAACGGTAGCGTGAATCTGGCGTGAATTCGTCGTGAAGGCTGCCAATGCATGTTTTGACGTTGCGTGATCGATGGTGGGGGTCAATGCGTGGTGACTTCGACCACGAGCACGGCCCAGTGCACCCAAGAGCGGAGCAGCCTTACCATCAGATATCCGCTGCATCGAGGGAGCCGCGCGCTTACGCGTTGCGGGCGATCACGTGATCGATGTCTGAAGGCGCGTCGCTGGGCGATGTTGCCATTCGCGGTCACGGGTCACCGGCCAGTTGTCGGTCTGAATGGCTGGACGTCCTCCGGCCGTTACCTTTCTCTTGCGCATCACCGGTGATTTTCTATGCTGAAGCGATGGCATGACACGCGGCCCTTTGCGGGCAAGAGGAGATCTGCAATGTTTAGCGCGTGGGGGATCGGTTCGCGACGTAAGCCACGGCTGGACTTCGCGCTCTCCCAAGAAAAAGCCGTTCGTCGGTGTGCGATTCGCCTTCGGGTGTCGGTGCCGCATTCGTCGGATTTTCCCGCAGGTAATCGATTGCGCCTCGCCAGTAAAAAACCAGTGCGAACAAGAACTTCGGCCAGCAATGTCATGCACAAGCCCCGATGTTATGCAGGTCGCCCAGAAAACAAAGCCGGGCATCTCATGCGGGACATTTCGAAGCTTCGAATTCGTGTGTCGCCCCCCGCTTCAGGGGTGAGTTGCCAGTCGAAGCGGGCCGAAGTGGTCAAGGGGAGAAAGCGGAGGAGTAAAGCCATGTATCGCAACGCGTCCATCGTCAACGCCGCGGCGGTCGTTGCCGCCTGTTTCACCGTGTCTGCTTTGGCAGCTGATCTTCCGAGAAGTGGAACCTACAGCGCCCACTACGCGTGGACATTCAGTGGGCAGGTCCAGGAGCTCGGGGCTGATCGCAGTGTCTACGTGGGTGTCCTGCCCGGTGTTGTGTTCAACGATGCGGGCGAGGGCTTCCTGCATAAGGTCCGCATGGATTGCACTATCCACAACGATGTCGATCAAGGCCGGGCCAACGCGAACGGTACCTGCGCCGCGACAGACGCAGATGGAGACGAAGCCTTTCTGGAATGGAAGTGCGCTGGTGCGATGCCTGCCTGTCCAGGAGATTTCCAATGGACAGGAGGAACAGGAAAGTACAAGGGAATTAGCGGTAGTAACAAGTTCCAGGGCAACTTCATAGGTACCACGGGCGCCGGCTGGTCGGACTGGAGCGGAGAGTACAAACTGCCCTGACGCTACCCGTGCTACCCCTGCGGATCTGTGACGCAAGAGCTGCCCAGCCACAAACTGAGCGATCGCTTTCGCTAATCCTGACTGACCGCAAGCGATCGGGTGCCGTCAGCGAGGGCAAGCCGTCGGCAACGATCGCCGCGTCGGACAGGCAGCCGGCAGGGTCCGGCTAGGAGCAGACGCACGAAATCTTCGCGAAACGGTCATCTGAGTCACCGCAGCTCTGCGTAACGTGCCC
>CBDULG010000348.1:0-3327 GCA_965367985.1 uncultured Rhodocyclaceae bacterium | reverse complement strand
TTCCTTTCGCAGATCAACGACTTCCTTGGCCTCGACATCGAGCAGATGCCGGGCGATTTTTTCGGCAAAGTCAGCGCCTTGGCGGGTCACCTGCACACCACGCAGCTTCCCACGGTCGCGCTCGCCTCCGCGTCGTTATTGCTATTGATTGCGTGGCCGCGAGTGACGAAGTCGGTGCGCGGCTTGCGGCGTCTGCCGGGACCGCTGGTGGTGTTGGTGCTGGCCACCGCGGCAAACGCGCTGTTCGACTTGCCGGTCGAGACCATCGGATCGCGCTTTGGCGGCATTCCGCAATCCGTGCCCGACATCGCGCTGCCGGCAATCGATCTGGCGACCCTCGGCAAACTCATCACACCCGCGCTGACCATCGCCCTGCTCGGCGCGATCGAATCGCTGCTTTCGGCACGTGTCGCCGACAACCGCATCGACGACCGGCACGATCCCAACCAGGAGCTGCTTGCCCAGGGACTGGCCAACCTCGTCGCACCGCTGTTTGGCGGGTTTGCTGCCACCGGCGCAATCGCACGCACCGCCGCCAACATCCGCAGCGGCGGACGCACACCGGTGGCTGGCATGGTGCATGCCGTGGTGTTGCTCGGTGTGGTGCTGATCTTCGCGCCGCTGGCCGATGCGATTCCGCTGGCCGCGTTGTCGGCGATCGTGGTCATGGTGGCCGTCGCCATGGGCGAATGGCACGCCTTTCGCAAACTGCGGCGCTTTTCGAATCAGTACCGCACGATCCTGCTGGGCACCTTCCTGATCACCGTGGTGTTCGATCTCACACTGGCGGTGGAAATCGGCATGGTGATGGCCAGCCTGTTCTTCATGCGCCGCATTGCCGACCTGACCCGTATCGAAGCGGTTCCGGTGCCCGGCGAAACCACCGCAGATACGCCTTCGAAACTTCGCGTATTCCGCATCTTCGGCAGCCTGTTCTTCGGCGCGGCCAACAAGCTCGAGGGCCTGTTGTTGGAACTCGACACCCGCCCGCGCGTGATCGTGCTCGAACTCGACAAGGTGATCAACATCGACACCAGCGGGCTCGACATCCTCGAGACCATGTACCGCACCATGCAAAGAAACGGCAGCACGCTGATCCTCTGCGAGCTTAACCCGCAGCCGCGCTCGCTCTTCGAACGCTCCGGATTTCTTGCCGCGCTGGGCGCCGAGAACGTCTTCGATTCGCTCGATGCGGCGCTGACACGTGCTCGCGTCATCTGCGCCGAACAGACGCATCCGGTAGCGTCGTAGTTTGCACGCGCCGCGGCGCAAGTTGGTGGACCTGAGCTCCGCAAGCTTGCGCTAACGCAATGGTCGTGCCGGCACGAAGCACACAATGGGGGTGGAGGACGTGCCTATGCGCAGCTACCGACATCCATCCATCCGCATGCGTCGCGCCATCGCCGCGGCAACGGGCGGCGCGTTCGTCTGCTTCACGAACCCGGCGATCGCCGCCAGCAATGCCACGCCATGGGAGTGGCCGTTGGCACTGGTTGGCGGCATTGCCGCAGGCGCGCTTGTCGGCGCCTGGGTGGCGCGACGGCGTGACGCCCTCACCCATATTGAAGGCGAGAAACTGGCAGACAAGGCGATCGACTTCAGTGCCGACGCATTCATGATCACCACTGCCGAAGGGCGGATTGTGCGGGTCAATCCGGCGTTTACGCGGGTTACCGGCTACACCGCGGACGAAGTCATCGGCCGCAGCCCGGCGCTGTTGCGCTCGGGCCGTCATGACGCCGCGTTCTACACCGCGATGTGGGAGACGGTGCGGCGCACCGGAAGTTGGGAAGGCGACATATGGAATCGCCACAAGGATGGTCATGTGTTCGCCGAGCGCCTGTCGATCAGCGCGATGCGCCACGGCTCGGCGCGCCCCTCGCACTATGTCGCGGTGTTCTCCGATGTTACCGAGGCGCGCCAGCACGAAGCGCGCATGACGCGGCTCGCCCATTTCGACTCGCTGACCGGCCTGCCCAACCGTGCCTTGATGCAGGATCGCCTCGCCCAGGCAGTTCATCACGCGCACCGCGCGCGCCACGCGCTGGCGCTGCTGTTTCTCGACCTCGATCGCTTCAAGTCGATCAACGACACGCTCGGTCACGCGGTGGGCGACGATTTGCTCAAAGCCGTGGCCACCCGGCTGACCACCTGCGTGCGCGAATCGGACAGCGTCGGCCGGCATGCCGGCGACGAGTTCGTCATCCTCCTTCCCGATCTCGAAGACGGCCGCCAGGCCGGCCATGTGGCGCGCAAGATTCTGCAGGCGCTGGAGCAGCCGCTCCAGCTCGAATCACACAGCCTCGAGATCTCCGCCAGCATCGGCATCGCACTCTTTCCAGACGACGCGGAGGACACCGTCACGCTGCTCGCCCACGCCGACGCCGCGCTCTACGAGGCCAAGTCGGCGGGCCGCGGCACCTACCGCTATTTCACAACAGCGATGAACGTTGAGTCGGCGCGCCGCGCGCAAATCGAAAAGCAGTTGCGCAACGCGCTCGCCAACGACGAGCTGCGATTGCGCTACCAACCGCTCAAACGGGTCGCCGACGGCCGTACGGTGGCGATGGAGGCGCTGTGCGAGTGGCGCAACCCGACACTGGGCACGCTGCCGGCAGCGCAGTTTGCGTCGATCGCGGAGAGCAGCGGCATGAGCGCCGCGCTCGATCGCTGGATACTCGACACCGCCTGCCGCGACGCAGCCCGCTGGCCAAGGCACGGCGGCGCAATGGTACGTGTGGCGGTAAACCTGGCGACACAGCATGTGCGCCAGGGCGGCGTGATGCAGGCCGTGCTCGACAGCCTTGCCGCGAGCGGCCTGCCGGCCGACCACCTCGAACTGGAGTTGAGTGAAGCGCTGCTCGTAGGGCCGCCGGCGAAAGTCGTCGACACGCTGGCGCAACTCAAGAGCATGGGCGTGCGGCTGGTCGTCGATGGTTTCGGCGCCCGTCACAGCGCGCTGGCGCACTTGCATCGAAGCGGCATCGACCGCGTCAAGATCGATCGCTGTATCGTCAGCGACGTGGTCACCTCGCAGGAGAACGCCGCCATCGTCGGCGCCATCATCGACATGGGCCGCAATTTGCGAATAGAAGTGCTGGCCGACGGTGTCGACAGCGACGCGCAACACGCGCACCTGGCGGCAGCGGGATGTTATCTGGTGCAGGGCGCGTTGCCCGGCGCGGCGATGCGCGCGATGGAGGTGGCGCGCTACCTCAGCGATACGGCCGCATCGCGCGCGGCCTAGGCGTACACGACTTCCACTGCATCACCCGGCAACCACTCACGCAGTCCGTCAAGCAATGATTCATCGAGACGCACGCGCCA
>CBDULG010000347.1:0-3341 GCA_965367985.1 uncultured Rhodocyclaceae bacterium | reverse complement strand
CCGCGCCGACCGACACCGCCACCTCAGGCGCACTGGTGCCGAAGGCCACCACCGTAAGTCCGATCACCAGCGGCGAGATGCCCAGCGACATGGCCATGCGCGAGGCCCCGCGCACCAGCGCCTCCGCACCGGCGATCAGCGCCAGCAGGCCAAGGACGAACAGCGCGATTTGAACCAGCATGGGCGCATCCCGATACGATTGGTGCCGCGTTGGAGCGAGATTCGGGTGAAGAGTTCACAACGTAATCGCAACCCGTCCCTGGTTGCAACACGCGGCTATCGGCGACGACGGGTTTGGCGCTGCAAGGCACGCCCCGCTCGCCGCGCGCTCAGTTCAGCGCGAAATTCAATGACACATGCGCGCGCGGTCGGCGGTCGTGCAACTCGGCCGGATTGCCGCGCAGCGGCTGGCCGAGTACGAGACGGCCGGTGATCCGGTCGCTGAAGTCGAACAGCAGGCCGACGCCCACACTGGTCAAGTAGTCGTCGTGGGTGCTTTCCTTGAGGATGCCGGGGCGGTAGGGGAGTGCGCCGCCGTGGTCGAGGAATACGATGCCATGCACCACCGGAGCGCCAGGGTCCGCGGCCTGGTATTCCTCAAGCGTGCGGCCAATGCGCAGTTCGGCGGACATGAAATAGCCGTTGCGACCCGACAGCAAACCTTCGGAGAATCCACGCACGGTGTAGGCGCCGCCGATCTGGAACAGCTCGCTGGCGGGCAGGATTTGCGTGCTGGTCGCCTGCAGGCCGCCGCGCAACAACAGTTGAAAACGCTCATTGAGGCGCTCGAATCGGGTGGCGCTGCCGCGATAGTAGAGAAAGCTGCGTTCGCCCCCGAAATGCGTTATGCCGGTCGCCAGTGCGTTGTCGATATACCACGCGCTGGTGTCGGTTTGACGTTCGCCCGCGAGGCCCATGGTGAGCACGCGCAGGTTGAGTGATTCCTGTTCGAAGCCACCGAATTCGCTCGCCGAGGATCGTGCCGACAGGCGCCCATAGAGCGACCACATGTCCTCGAGCGTGACCAGCAGCGGATAGGTCAGGCCGGCGGAATAGTCGCTGGAATCGCCGGTGATATCGAGCGGCTCGAAGGGGCCGTCGATGATCTTGATGTCGCCGCGGCTGGCCGACAATTCAAGCCGCAGGTCGTTTTCGTGCACCGGGATCGAATACGACAGCGCGTAGTTTTCTGAACCGGCGGTATGGGTGGTGACGAACTGAAGCGTATCGCTGCGCCCAAGCAGATTGGCGAAGCGCGCGTTCAGGCCGGCGCGCGCCTCGCCCACGGTGTCGCGCCCGGCATTGTCGAAGAACAGCGAGAATTTTGTGCGCGGTGGCTCGACGGCGGTGATTTCGACGTCGGTCGTGCCGAATTTGCTGCCTGCCACCACGCCCGCGCGCAACCTGGTCTGGTGCAGGCGGTTGAAGCGCACTAGCGCGCTTTCGAGTGCTGGCACGGAGAGCAGTTCGTCCGCTTCGAGATTGATGCGCTCGGTGATGAAGGCCGGTTGCATTGCCTCCACGCCGCCGACGCGCACATCGCCCACGCGAGCTTCAACGAGGCGGATGCGCACGCGGCCCTGTGAAATCGTCTGCGGCGGCAGGATGGCGCGCGCGGTGGCGTGTCCGCCGGCATCGTAGAGCGCGTTGATCGCGTCCACCGCCTGCTGCAATTCGGCCAGGCTCACGGTGCGTCCCTGCAGCGGACCGATGATTGCGTCGATCTGCGCCTGCGCCAGGATGTCCGAACGGTCAATGACAATCGCTTCGACACGAAACCGCGTAGTGGTCGAGGCGGGCGCGGCCGGTCCGCCGCGCGGCACCGAGACTTCCGGCGGCTCGGGGCGCTGCTGAAGGCGCTGCTCCTGCTGGCGGCGCTCAAGTTCCTGCTGCTGTTGCTGCTGGATGGCGCCCGGCGATACCTCCGCGCCCTGTGCCATCGCCAGCGATGCTGCCACCGCCAGCGCCATGCCCGCGGCGATCCGCGTAATCGAATGCTGCATCGTGGGGTTCTCTCCCGCTCTCAGTTGTCTTCGCAGGCGTTGGGTTCGCCCGGCTCGCCGCACTCGAACACCGCCGGATCGACGAACACCAGATTGCCCGATGCGCTGGCGTAGTTTTCGGCCGCGCCGCGTGCCACGCGATTGCTCTTGTCGTTCTTGGATTGATGCTCGAGCGCATTGAGCCGCCCGCGACTGCGCAGATCAGCAACACCACCCGGATCGCTGAACACCACCTTGCGCGGATTTTGCGTGATGATGAAGGCGCCGACGGCGGCGAATTCCGGCGTCACGACGAGGTCGTATTTGCCGCTCAGCGTGAAGGCGCGCACATCGAATCCGGGGCGGAATCGGCGGTCCTGGTGATCGATGCGGATGCGATACTCGGGCGTGAAGAAGGCGGCGTAGTCGCCCAACTCGCCGTCGAGCACCGTGAGTTGCGGCGTTGTTGCCGTGGTCTCACTGGCGGTGGCAAATAGCCTGCCGAGTGTCACCAAGTCGTCGCTCATGAGATCGAGCACGACGCGGCTGGCCTCCGTGCCGCCCACGCCGGTCGCATTGACCCATAGCGGCTGGCTCGGTTCGACGGGCGCGGCAACCACATCCATGGCGTCGGCTTGAAGGTCAATTCTTGCGCTTCGCACTTCGAGTGGCGCTTCGCTGCCGATGCCATTGGGTGTGGTGATGAACGCCGATGTGGCAGCGACGATATCAGCGCCATCGGCGCTGCTACCGACCACGTTGCCGCTGCCATCGCCTCCAGCCGCCACGTTGACGCTGTCCGAATTGATGGTGCCGCCGGCAAAACGCACATCGTCGCCGGCAGCGATATCGACACGCACTGGCGCGGTAACGTCACCCTCGACGATCACGTCAGTGCCACCGATCACACGCGCCTCGGTGCCAGCATTGAGCTGATGCAGGATCAGCGGCAGGGTGGCACTGCGCAGGTAGGCGCCCGTACCCGCAGTGGCGGTGAGCCAGCCGGTCTCGTCGGTGTCGCTCTCGAGCCGTGGACCGAGGCCGATATCGAGGTAGTTCCCTGCCATGCCAAGACTGCCCCCCGCGACTACGGTGAGATGCTGGGCACGGATATTGATTTCGTCGTCATCGAAGGCGTCGAGGATGGACCCCGGTGCCGTTAGCCAGATGCCGCCACGCGAGAACAGCGTATCGACTGCAAGCTCGTTGCCGAGCTGGGTGATGTAGATGTCGCCGTCGGCGCGCGCGATCAGCGGATCGCTGTCGCCGAGGCGCACCAGCACCGGCTGCAGCGCGCTGCCGATGTGGCCTTTAGCCGATTCGAGAATCAACCCGCTGGCCGCAAAGGCGGGCCGGCCC
>CBDULG010000346.1:0-3364 GCA_965367985.1 uncultured Rhodocyclaceae bacterium | reverse complement strand
CGAGGCCGCCGTCACGCGCCTGCAGGCGGCGCCGCGCGGCAGCTTGCGCCTGAACGTGCCGATGTCCTTCGGCATCCTGCATCTGGCGCCCGCGTTGCCGCAGTTTCTGGCGCGCTTCCCGGAAATCGAGGTGGACATGCGCCTCGATGACCGCAAGCTGGACCTCATCGACGACGCGTTCGATGTCGCCATCCGTGTCGGTGATCTTGCGGAGTCCTCGCTCGTCGCGCGCCGGCTGTGTCCGTGCCCGCACGTGGTCTGTGCGACGCCGGCCTATTTGCGCGCCCATGGCGAACCGGTCACACCGGACGATTTGCGCAGCCACAACGCGCTCACTTTCAGCTATCAGGATGCGCCGTCCCAATGGACCTTCGTCGGTCGCGACGGCAGCACCGTCGCCGTGCCGGTGAGCGGTTCCGTGCGCATGAACAACAGCCTGGCGCTGCGCGAAGTGCTGCTCGCCGATGTCGGCATCACCCTGACGCCGCGTTTCATCGTCGAACCGGACTTGCGCGCCGGACGGCTCAAGGCGCTGCTCACCGACTACCGGGCGCGCGAACCGTCCATCTACGCGGTCTATCCGGCGCGCCGCCACCTCTCGCCCAAGGTCAGGGCGTTTATCGATTTCGTCGCCGGCTTGCTCGAACTCGAACTCGAACGTGAGCGCAGCGGATGATCGCCTGCGCCGAATCGCGCTGCGGGCGCTGCGTGTTCGCCATCGTCATGGAGTCCGCTAAGATGGCTGCTGTCGTCGTCCCCCCGCCGGGATCGTGGTCGCTGAAGCACAACACGTCGCACGAATAGGGAATTCGCAATGATCAAGCAATTGCTGGCACTCGCCGTATCGCTCGTCGCATTCGCCGTCGTCTCGCCCGCCGCCGCGGAGGATGCCGAGGGATGCGCAGACCACGGCGCGCTGACGCGCTATCCGGGTTCGACGCTGGCTGGTGCAAAATCGAAAACTACATGCCCTACAAGATCCCGGTCGGTCCTGTTACCGGCTATCGGGCGATCAGCGACTGGATCGAAACGGAAGGGCGCGTGACACGCAATTTCTATTCGCTCACCGGCGGCCATCGCACGCACAGCGAGGTCTACCTGAACTTCAAGGAGGCGCTCGAGGCGGCCGGGTTCGAGATCATCGCCGCCGGCCTGTTCCCCGAACGCAACGTCAAGAAGGACATTGGCGGCAGTTCCTGGCAAGGGGTGTACTACGCGGCGAACCCGTGGTCGGAACAAGGGCCGGTCGGCAAGCTCGTGTCCGGCACCGCCTCGAGTGGCGGCACGGGCGCCGTCTTCGGCAAGAAAGAACGCGCCGAAGACACGCTCTATGTGCTTGTGTCGCTCGAACAGCACAGCAGGAAGGAAGTCGCCGTGTTGGTCGACGTGGTCGAAACCAAACCCGCGCAAACCGGCCTCGTGGTCGCCAACGCCGTGGCAATGGGCAAGGACATGGACGAGTACGGGCGAACGGTTTTGCACGGCCTGTTCTTCGATCACGACAAAGCCACGCTCACAGCCGAATCGAAACCCGCTCTTAACGAAATCGCCAGGCTTCTCGCCGATCGCGCGGACAAGAAGTTCTATGTCGTCGGCCACACCGACGCTAGCGGCGACTTCGCCTACAACATGCGCCTGTCGGCCGACCGCGCCGACACCGTGTCAGCCACGCTCATCCAGAACTACGCCATCGCCCCCGACAGGCTCCAGCCCGCCGGCGTCGGGCCGCTGGTGCCGGTATTTACCAACGCCACGGACGGTGGCCGCGAGAAGAACCGCCGTGTCGAGTTGGTCGAGCAATAGCGGAGTCGCACCGAAGGCCCTGCCGAAGGGCTACGTCGGGCAGGGCTTGGCGAAGCCCAACAACGGCCTGCGCCAAGCGCCCGAATGGCCGCAAAGACGAGCATGAAGGTTCATTCATGACGTCTTCTTCTGCCAACTCAGGTCAATCTCCCGATGCTGTGCCACGCAATCCCTTAAGTACAGATTGATGAGGCTTTGGTACGGAATGCTCGTATCCTCGGCCATTCGTTTGAAATACTCGATGACGTCCTCACCCAGACGAATCGTGACTGATTTCTTCAGTTTCGAAGCGTATGGGTTCCTTCGGGACTTCATCGTTGAAAAATCGTATTCAGCTTTCATGACGCACCTTGGGGATAGAAGCGGCGTTCATTCTTTGTAGCCCTACGAGCAGAAATGATCCGAATCGTTTCGCCTCTTTCCCTCTCGCAGTGACAGACGATCAAGATTCGACTCTCACTGCTCATGCCAAGCATGATGAAGCGATCTTCTTCGACAGAGTGTCCTTCGTCGTAGAACTGGACGGCGTACTCGTCGAAAAACACGGACTTGGCCTCTTCAAATGAGATCCCATGTTTTTTCTGATTTGCGCGATCTTTTGCTTCGTGCCACTCAAACGAAATCATGCCTACAGTGTATGTACGACCTGGACGCTGTCAATAGGTTGCCTGAAAGACGCTGTAGTGTGGTAGGTCGGGCAGAGCAAGGCGAAGCCCAACATGCTGGGGCGAGTGCAGGACATCCCTGGCCGTCGCGACCACGCTGATCAAATCATGCGCGCGCAAACCGAAGCAGGGCGACGCCGATGAGCGTGACGATGGTGGAGAAGACCTTCGCCAGGTCGAGGCGTTCTTTCAGGAAGAAAACGCCAATCAACAGCGCAAATACAATGCTGACCTCTCGCAACGCGGTGACCAGCGCGATTGGCGCCTGCGTAAATGCCCAGATGACCAACGCATACGCCGCGAACGACGCGCCACCGCCGATGAAGAAAAGACGTTTCCCCCTGAGCACAAGTCCGCGGAAAACGTCGGGCCTGCGAATCGCCATCATCGCGGCGAACACAATCGCGTTGCCGAGGGTCAGCCAGCCATAGAATCCGACGGCCGTGCCGGCGGCGCGCGCACCGAGCCCGTCCACCAGCGAATAGCCTGCGATAAAGCACCCGGTGGCCAAGGCGAGCGCGCCAGCCCGCGCGTTGCGCAGCCCGTCGCGCTGGCGCACAAGGCCCAGACTCATGATCCCCGCGCCAATCGCAAACACTGCGAATTGTTCGGTGCGATTCAACTGCACGCCAAGAAAAAGCATGGATATCGCGGCGACGATCAGCGGCGCGCTCCCACGCGCAATCGGATACACCTGCGTCAGATCACCCGCCCGGTAGGAAGCGAGCAGGAACAACTGATAACCCACATGCAACGCAATCCCGCCCGCCAGATACGGCAAGCTCGCCGGATCGGGCGTTGGTGCAAACCCGAGCGCCAACGCGCCGAATGGTGCGTGCCCCAGCACGACTGCCGTCATCGACAAATGCTTGTCGGCGCCGCCCTTGACGAGCGCG
>CBDULG010000345.1:0-3365 GCA_965367985.1 uncultured Rhodocyclaceae bacterium | reverse complement strand
AGGCGGAAATCGCGCAGGCGATGCAGGACTTCAACAGCGGCCGCTTTGGCCGGATAGCGCAGACCACGGCCTAAGGCGCGGCGGGCGGGCATGAACGCGGTGCCCGCCCGCCTCGCGTCACACTATCTACACATCACCCAGGAGCTTCCATGGCGCAAACGAACGACATCAAGGTCCTCGGCATCGCAGGCAGCCTGCGCAAGGGATCCTACAACGCTTCGGCACTGCGCGAAGCAATGCGGCTGGCGCCGCCCGGCATGCGCATCGAGCTGGCCGGTATTGCGGACATCGAGCTGTACAACGAAGATGTTTACGCCGCCGGGTTTCCGCCGGCGGTCGACCGGCTGCGCGAGCAAATCCGCGGCGCGGACGCACTCCTGCTGGTCACGCCCGAATACAACGCCTCAATTCCCGGCGTCCTCAAGAACGCCATTGACTGGGTGTCGCGCCCGCCGGAGCAGCCGTTCGCCGGCAAACCTGCCGCCATCATGGGTGCCAGTCCCGGGCGGCTGGGTACGGCACGGGCGCAGAATCACCTGCGGCAAACCCTGATCGCGCTCGACGCACGCGTGCTCAACGTGCCGTTGGTCTTCATCAGCGAGGCGCACAAGGCCTTCGATGAGGCAGGCAATCTGACCGCCGAGGCGACGCAAAAATACATCGGCAATCTGTTGGCAGCCTTGCGCGACTGGACGCTCAAGCTGAAGGACTGAGCGCGGCCCGGCGAAACCTGCTTGTGCAGCGCCCGGTGTGGTTTGGGTACGAATGTGGCACGATCGACCCATGACCATACGCCGTGTCGTGCCATGAATACCCGTCCCCGCAAGCAGCCCCGCGGCGCTTTTCCAAAAGGGCGCCAGACTGACCCGGCCGTTCGTGATGAGCTCGCGCTGCTGCTTGGCGAGGCGCCCTTGCGGCGCGTTCTGCTGATCGAGTATCTGCACCTGATTCAGGACGCGCACGGTCACATCGACGCCGCGCATCTCGTCGCGCTTGCCGAACTGATGCGTCTGGCGCCGGCCGAAGTGTTCGAGGTGGCGAGTTTCTACCACCATTTCGATGTCGTCATCGATGGCGACGCGCCGCCTCCGCTCACGGTGCGCGTGTGCGATTCGATCAGTTGCGCAATGGCCGGCGGCGAGGCGCTCGCCGATGCGCTCGAGGCGGCGCCACTCGACGGCGTACGCATCCAGCGCGTGCCCTGCGTCGGGCGCTGCGAATCGGCCCCGGTGGCGGTTGTCGATCACCATCCGCTCGCTCGCGCGACGCCACAGTCCGTCGTTCAGGCGATCGAAGAGGGCCAAACGCATGCCGAAACGCCCGACGCAGTCGACTACAACGCCTACCGCGCCAACGGCGGCTATGCGCTATTGCAACGCTGCCACGCCACGCCCGCAATTGGCGATCAGATCATCGACGCGCTCGAGGCAGCGGGCCTGCGCGGCCTCGGCGGTGCCGGCTTTCCCGCCGGGCGCAAGTGGCGAATATTGCGCGACGCACCGGCGCCGCGCCTGCTCGCGGTCAATCTCGACGAAGGCGAACCGGGCACCTTCAAGGATCGCGTGATTCTCGAAACCGACCCGCACCGAATGATCGAAGGGGCGTTGATTGCGGCGCAGGTCGTCGGTTGCGAAGCGATCTACTTCTATCTGCGCGACGAATACGCCGGCGTGCGCCTGCTGCTGGAACAGGAGCTGAGCGCGCTACAGGCCGACCCGCCCGCCCCCCTGCCGCGCATCGAATTGCGCCGCGGCGCTGGCGCCTACGTGTGCGGCGAAGAGTCGGCGATGATCGAATCCATCGAAGGCAGGCGCGGCATGCCGCGCCTGCGTCCCCCCTATGTCGCCGAGGTCGGCCTGTTCGGGCACCCGACGCTGGCCCACAACGGCGAGACGCTGTGGTGGGTGCGCAACATCTTCGAGGGCGGCGCAGCAGCGTTTTGCGATGCCGGCGTCAACAGCCGAAAGGGCTTGCGCCGTTTTTCGGTGAGTGGCCGGGTGGCGAAACCCGGCGTGGTGCTGGCGCCTGCGGGCATCACGCTGACCCGCCTGATCGACGATTACTGCGGCGGCATGGCCCCCGGCCACACGCTGTACGGCTACTTTCCCGGCGGCGCCTCGGGCGGCATGCTGCCCGCGCGGCTGGCCGATGTGCCGCTCGATTTCGACACCCTGCAAGCGCACGACTGCTTCATTGGTTCGGCGGCAATCATCGTGTTTTCGCAGCACGACCGGGCGCGCGATCTGGCGCTCAACGCGATGCGCTTCTTCGCGCATGAATCCTGCGGCAAATGCACGCCCTGCCGTGTCGGCACCGCCAAGGCGGTGACGCTCATGGCACAGCCAAAGTGGGATGCACCGCTGCTCACCGAACTGGGTGCGGCGATGCGCGATGCGTCGATCTGCGGGCTAGGTCAGGCCGCACCCAATCCGATGGCCTGTGCGATGCGCTATTTTCCGGAGGAGTTCGACGATGCCTGACATGGTGACCGGGACCGGCATCGGTTTCACCCTCGACGGCCAACCCATTACCGCCGGCCCTGAAGACACAATCTTCACCGCCGCGCGACGCGCCGGCGTGGCGATTCCGCACCTCTGCTACAGCGATGACCTGCGCGCCGATGGCAACTGCCGTGCGTGCGTGGTCGAAGTCGAAGGCGAGCGCGCGCTGGCTGCTTCGTGCTGCCGTGCACCCGTCGAGGGCATGCAGGTGAAAGCCGCGTCCGCACGTGCCCGCCACGCCCAGCGCATGGTGGTGGAGGTGTTGATGGCCGACAGCCCCGCGGCCGTGCAGAGCCATGATTCGCAATTGCTGCATTGGGCGCGGGCACTCGGCGTTGAAACCTCACGTTTTCCTGCACGGCGGCGCATCGAGAACGATCTCTCGCACCCAGCCATTGCGGTAGCCCTCGACGCCTGCATTCAATGCACCCGCTGCGTGCGCGCCTGCCGTGAAGTGCAGGTGAATGATGTCATCGGCTACGCACAGCGCGGCGCCGGGTCGCAGATTGTCTTCGACCTCGGCGACCCGCTGGGCGACAGCTCCTGCGTCGCCTGTGGTGAATGCGTGCAGGCCTGCCCCACCGGTGCCCTCCTCCCCGCGGCGGCCGACGCCGATCAGCCGGCCGAACGCAGCGTCGATTCGGTGTGTCCGTATTGCGGCGTCGGTTGCCAGCTCACCTACCATGTGCGCGACGATCGCATCATCCGTGTCGAAGGCCGCAACGGGCCGGCCAACGCCAAGCGCCTGTGCGTGAAGGGCCGCTTTGGTTTCGACTACATCCAGCATCCGCATCGCCTGCTGCGCCCGCTGATTCGCAAGGCTGGCGTGCTTAAGTCGCTCGACGGTTTCGACCCGGCGCGGCC
>CBDULG010000344.1:0-3390 GCA_965367985.1 uncultured Rhodocyclaceae bacterium | reverse complement strand
CGTAGCTGTCCTTGACCAGCCGCATCTCGTCGACTAGCGCGTGCAGATCAAGTACGGCGGCCGGTGCCGTGATGCCGGTGCGCACCTGTGCGCGCACCCGCTCCAAAGAGGCGACGAGGCGCGCGTCCCACGCGGTGTCATGACCCAGCGCGAAGAACACCGCCGGCTGGCTGGCGAGCAGTTCGGGCAAGCGCGTATCGAGACTGTCGATCGGCGCCGCTTCGTCGAACGCGAAATGCGCGCAGGCCGCTTCGGGCCCGTAGCGAAAGCCCTCCCAGATCTCCCGCTCGATATTCTTCTCGCGGCAAAACAGCATGCTGCGCGCCGCGTCGTCGGCAACCAGCACGATCACCGCTTCGGGTTCGGGGAAGCCGCTCAGATAGTGGAAATAGCTATCGGGGCGGAACGGATAGTGGGTGTCGCCGTTGCGGATCAACTCACCTGCGGTGGGGATGATCGCGACCCCGCCGCCCGCAGCCGCCATGCGATCGAGCAGTCGCTGGCGTCGGTTGTGAAACGGAGCGAAGTCATGATTCACGCGGATTCTCCGGGCGGATGTCGATATGGCTTTGAGCCCGCTTGGGCGGGCGTGTTCTCGCGCAACTGGCGGTCCACGTCGGCCAGCCGCTGAGGCGTGCCGATATCGTGCCACAGACCGCTGAAGTGTTCGCCACTGACGCGTCCCGCGTCCATCGCGGCGCGCAGCAGCGGGGCGAGGGCAGCGCGTTCGCCGGCGGGCAGCGCTGCGAACAGCGTGGGGTCGTACAGGCCGATGCCGGAAAAAGTGAGCCGGCCTTCGGCCTGCGCCCGCACGCGGCCGTCGCGCAGGCCGAAGTCCCCTTGCGGGTGCTGCGGCGGGTTGTCGGTAAGCACGAGGTGGGCCATATCCTTGTTCGCCTTCAACGTCTGCGCACGTGCCGTCAGCGCGGCGAAATCGTAATCACAGAATACATCGCCATTGACCACGATGAACGGCGCGTCGCCAAGCAAGGGCAGCGCCTGGCGGATACCGCCCGCGGTTTCCAGCGCCCGCGCCTCGGGCGAGTAGGCGATGCGAACACCGAAGGCGTGCCCGTCGCCGAGCGCCGCTTCGATCATCTGCCCAAGATGGGCATGATTGATGACGATGCCGTGGACGCCGGCCGCGGCGAGGGCGCGCAGATGATGCACGATCAGCGGCGCATCGCCGACCGGAAGCAAGGGCTTGGGGCAGTGGTCGGTGAGCGGGCGCATGCGTTCGCCGCGGCCCGCGGCGAGGATCATCGCCTTCATCAGAAGGTAAAGCCGGTGCTCGTCGCCACGGGATCGGCGCGATCGAGCAGCTTGCGCAGTGGCCGCAATTCGCCATAGCGCTCGCAAGCCTTGCGCAAATAGTTCATCACGCGCGGCATGTCGTCGAGGTAGCCGGCCTTGCCGTCGCGGTGGTAGAGCCGCGCGAAGATGCCCAGCACCTTGAGGTGCCGCTGCACGCCCATCCATTCAAAGTCGCGATGAAAGGCGGCGAAATCCTCGCGCACCGGCAGGCCGACGTTGCGCGCCGCGTCCCAATAGCGCGCCAGCATGTCGAGCACGAAGGCCTCGTCCCAGTCGATGTAGGCGTCCTTGAACAGCGAGACGAGGTCGTAGCTGATCGGCCCGTACACCGCGTCCTGAAAATCGAGCACGCCGGCGCCCTGGGTGGTGACCATCAGGTTGCGGCTGTGGAAATCGCGATGCACGAATACTGCCGGCTCGGCCAGATTGACTTCGACGATACGCGCAAAAGTCGCTTCGAGTTGCGCGCTCTCCGCGTCGCTCAGCGCAATCGCCTTGTGACGTGCCAGATACCACTCGGGGAACAGGCGCATCTCGGTGAGCAGGCGCGCGTGGTCGTAGTCGGGCAGCACGCCGGGGCGGCTGGCGCGCTGGATGCAGACCAGCGCGCCGAGCGCGTCGGCATAGAGCGCACGGGCGTTGCCGGCATCGAGCGCCGCCAGATAGGTGGTATCGCCCAGATCGGTCAGCAGCAGGAAACCGGCCTCGAAATCGCTTGCCAGCACTTCCGGCACCAACGCGCCGGCCTCGCCGAAGAGACGCGCCACGGCGACGAAGGGACGGCTGTCTTCCTTGTCGGGCGGCGCGTCCATGGCGATGCGGTTCTCCGTTTCGCCCTCGATGCGCACGCGAAAATATCGGCGGAAGCTGGCGTCCGCCGAGGCCGGGGCGAGGTCGATGCGCCGGCCGGGGAAGCGGGTGGCAAGCCAATCCTTGAGTTGCGCGAGTCGATCCACTGGGCTGTTCCGATGTTGGTGTAAAATCGCCAACTTTATCAAACCCTGTCGTCGGGCCGTTGATTCCAGCGTCTGCCCGCGTGCAACCCGACCGGAGCTTCTCTTTGCCGCACGTCGAGCGCTGGACCCTGAGAGTGATTCCCTGTCTGTTGGCGGCGCTACCCGTCGTTTCCGGTGCCGCTGGAAGTTTGCCTGCACTGCAAGTCGATCCCGAACTGCTTGGTGATCCGGCGGGCGCGGTTGCCACGCCCGTCGCGCCGCCGTCGGTGCCCGCAGCGCCCGCCGCTGCGCCACCGGCCGTTCCGGCTGTCAGCCCGCTTGAACCCGCAGCGCCGGCTGCACCCGCGGCGCCATCCACCGCGCCAGCGACGCCCGCTCCCGCCGAGGCGTCGCCGGATCAAGCCGATCCTCCACCGACGCCCGCATCGCCTCCCGCGCCTGCACAGCCCAGTCGAACGCCGCTCGAGGGCGAAACCATCATCGACGCCGATCGCATCGACGGCCAGCAGGATGTCGAACTGGTGGCCTCGGGCAACGTCGTGCTGCAGCGCGACAACTCCACCTTGCGCGCCGACCGGCTGGTCTATCGCGAAGCACTCGACGAAGTCGAAGCCACCGGCAACGTGTCATTGCAGCGCGGCGAAGATCGCATGAGCGGCCCGCGTGCACGCATGCGCCTCGACGAGCAAACGGGCGAAATCGATCAACCCGTGTACCGCTTTGCGCGTACCACCGGGGGTGGCGGGCCACAGCGTTCGGTGGTGGGTGGTGGCAAGGCCAGCGTCCTGCACCTGGAGGGCGAAAACCAGTATCGCGCGGAAGATGCCACCTGGAGCACCTGCGAGGCGCCGGATCCTGACTGGTATTTGCGCGCCGGTGATCTCAAGCTCGACTACGACCGCAACGTTGGTGTCGCCAAGGGTGGCACGGTGGTGTTCAAGGATGTGCCGATCTTCTACCTGCCGTGGGTGGAGTTTCCGCTCGCCTCGCAACGCAAGTCCGGTGTGCTCACACCGACCGTCGGCAGCTCGAACAAGACCGGCTTCGATCTCACCGTTCCCTATTACTGGAATATCGCGCCGAACTACGATGCCACGCTGGTGCCGCGTTACATGAGCCG
>CBDULG010000343.1:0-3401 GCA_965367985.1 uncultured Rhodocyclaceae bacterium | reverse complement strand
TAACGGCGTTACGGGGCAGATGCGGGCGCGCTGGCAGGGTGTACGGTGGCCGGGAGCGTTTCCAGCCCTTTGCCGAGCTGCCACTGCTTGACAAGCGCATAGAGCGCGGGGATGACGCCGAGCGTCAGCACGGTGGAAGAAATCATCCCACCAATCATCGGCGCGGCGATACGGCTCATCACTTCGGAGCCTGTACCCGTGCTCCACATGATGGGTAACAGCCCGGCCATGATGGCCACCACTGTCATCATCTTCGGCCTGACGCGCTCGACCGCGCCCTCCATGATGGCGTTGTAAAGATCGGTCGCCGTCGGTTCCCGGCATTCGGACAGACGCGCCAGGCGGACTTCGCGCCACGCCTGATCGAGGTAGATCAGCATCACCACGCCGGTCTCTGCCGCGACCCCGGCCAGGGCAATAAAGCCCACCGCCACCGCGACGCTCATGTTGTAGTCGAGCCACCACATCAACCAGATGCCGCCGACCAGCGCGAAGGGCACCGAGAGCATCACGATCAGCGTTTCCGTGAGACGGCGGAAGTTCAGATAGAGCAGCACGAAGATGATTGCCAGGGTCACCGGTACGACGACGGCGAGTTTCGACTTCGCGCGTTCCATGTATTCGAACTGGCCGGACCAGGTCGCGTAATAGCCGGGCGGAAAATCGACTTTCTCGGCCACTGCCCGCTGCGCTTCCTTCACGTACGATCCGATGTCCCGATCCCGGATATCGACGAACACATAGGCGGCGAGCAGCGCATTCTCGGTCTTGATAGCCGGCGGACCATTGCGCAGTTCGATTTTCGCGAGCTGTCCGAGAGGAATCATGCCTAGCGAGCTTGGTACATAGACTTCGTTGGCAATGCGTTGCGGGTCCTCGCGTAGCGCGCGCGGATAGCGCACCGCGATGTTGTAGCGCTCCAGCCCCTCGATGGCCGTGGTCACCGGCGCACCGCCGAGGGCGGTGGCGACAACGTCCTGGAAATCGCCCACCGTAATGCCGTAACGCGCCAGTTGTTCGCGCCGTGGGGTGATGTCGAGGTAGTAGCCGCCAGTCACGCGTTCGGCATAGGCGCTGGAGGTCCCGGGGACAGTCTTCACCGCTTGCTCGATCTGCCGTGCGAGCTTTTCGATCTGCCCCAGATCCGCTCCAAACACCTTGACGCCAACCGGCGTGCGAATGCCCGTCGATAACATGTCGATGCGGGCCTTGATGGGCATGGTCCACGAATTGGCGATGCCGGGAAATTTGAGCGCCGCATCCATTTCAGCGATCAGCGCGTCCACCGTCAGGCCGGCGCGCCAGTCGCTTGCCGGCTTGAGATTGATCACCGTCTCGAACATCTCCATCGGCGCCGGGTCGGTGGCGCTGGACGCGCGGCCAGCCTTGCCATACACCGACTCGACTTCGGGGAAGGTCTTGATGATGCGATTTGTGGTTTGCAACAGGCGTGCTGCTTCCGTGACCGACATGCCGGGGAGCGAGGCCGGCATATAGAACAGCGATCCTTCATTGAGTGTCGGCATGAACTCCGAACCGATCTGCCGCGCGGGAAAGATCGTCACCACCATCGACACCAGCGCCAGGACCAGCGTCACCACCTTGTGCCGCATCACCCAGCGGATGATCGGCCGGTAGGCCCAGATGAGGAAGCGATTCACCGGATTCTTCTGCTCGCGCATGATCCGCCCGCGGATAAAGAACAACATCAGTACCGGCACGACCGTAATGGAGAGCAGGGCAGCACCCGCCATGGCAAAGGTCTTGGTAAATGCCAGCGGACTGAAGAGCCGCCCTTCCTGACCTTCCAGCGTGAACACCGGAAGGAACGAGACGGTAATGATCAGGAGGGAGAAAAACAGCGCCGGCCCAACCTCCTTGCACGCGCTGATCATTGTGGCGGCGCGCTCGCGCTGCGGCGCGTCGGCGGGCAAGCGCTCGAGTTTTTTGTGGGCATTCTCGATCATAACGATGGCCGCATCGACCATCGCACCAATGGCGATGGCGATTCCTCCCAGGCTCATGATGTTGCTGCCCATGTCCATCGTGCGCATGGCGATGAAGGCGATCAGGATGCCGAGTGGCAAGGTCAGAATGGCGACGAGCGCGCTGCGCACATGCATCAGGAAGATCACGCATACCGCGGCGACGATCAGGCTTTCCTCGAACAGCGTCCACTTCAGATTGGCGATGGCGCTTTCGATCAGATTCGATCGGTCATACACGGGCACGATCTCGGTGCCTGCCGGCAAACCGGGCTTCAACTCTTCGATCTTCGCCTTGACGTTGGCGATCACGTCGAGCGCATTTTGGCCGAAGCGCGCCATGACGATGCCCGAGGCCACCTCGCCTTCGCCGTTCAACTCGGCAATGCCGCGACGACCGGCGGGCACAATTTCCACCCGCGCGATGTCACGCACCAGCACCGGCGTGCCGCCGTCGCTTTTGAGCACAAGCTGCCCGATATCCTCGATGCCCTTCAGATAACCGAGGCCGCGAACCATGTACTCCTTCTCCGACAACTCCACCACCCGGCCACCGACATCCCGGTTCGACTCTCGGATCACCTGCGAAACGCGCGCCAGCGGGATGCCGTAGCTGGCCAGCCGGTGCGGATCCACCGTGACCTGATACTCCTTGACAAAGCCGCCGACGCTCGCCACCTCGGCCACGCCGCCAGCCTGAGTCAGTTGGTAACGCACATACCAGTCCTGAACGCTACGCAAGTCGGCCAGCGACTGATCCTTGCCGGTGAGCGCGTACTGGAACACCCAGCCCACACCGGTCGCGTCCGGCCCCAGTTGCGGGTTGGCGCCGGCGGGCAAATTCCCCTGTACCGCGCTCAGATACTCGAGCACCCGCGAGCGCGCCCAGTAAATGTCGGTGCCATCGTCGAAGATCACGTACACGTACGAGGCGCCGAACATCGAAAACCCGCGCACGACCTTGGCCTTCGGCACGGCCAGCATGGCTGTGGTGAGCGGATAGGTGACCTGGTCCTCCACCACCTGCGGCGCCTGGCCGGAATAGGGGGTGAAGACGATTACCTGCACATCAGACAAATCCGGCAAGGCGTCCAGCGGAGTCTGCTTGACCGCATAAATTCCGCCGCCGGTGAGCGCGAGTGTGGCGAGCAATACCAGAAAGACATTGCGCGCCGACCATTCGATAACCCGATCAAGCACCTCAATGGCTCCCGGCAGCGGGATTGTCGGCGGCCGCGTCCATCGTCTCGATGGCGGTAATCACGAACTCCCCGTCGCCGCGGTCCTCGAAGCTGAAATGCACGGCCTGTCCGGGGCGCAGTCCGCTCGCGAGTTCGGCGTGGTCGAGGCCGAAATCCATGGTCATCTGCGGCCACTGCAACGCGGGAATGGGGTCGTGGGACAAGGAGATCGTAT
>CBDULG010000342.1:0-3405 GCA_965367985.1 uncultured Rhodocyclaceae bacterium | reverse complement strand
AAGCGGCAGCGTTGTTTCGACAGGGTGCGCGGTTGTGCGATCTGATGTGATCGGGGTGGCGATTCAGGCCGCGCGAAGTGCCCGCTTCGCCGCGTGCTGCGCATGCAGTGCCGTGGTGTCGAAAAGCGGCACGTCGGCGTCTGCCGGCCCGACCAGCAGCGAGATTTCCGTGCAGCCGAGGATGATTCCCTCTGCGCCCTGTGAGATCAGGGCGGCGATGATCCGGCGATATTCGTCACGCGACTCGGGCTTGATCTGCCCCAGGCACAACTCTTCGTAAATGACGCGATGAACGATTTCGCAGTCGTCGTCGCCAGGGATTACCACCGTCAGGCCGTGGCGCTCGCGCAGGCGGTCGCGGTAGAAAGCCTGTTCCATGGTAAAGCGGGTACCGAGCAGCCCGACGCAGGAAAGGCCGGCGCGTTTGATCGCATCTCCGGTGGGGTCGGCGATATGTAATAGCGGGATGCGCACGGCCGCCTCGATCGCTGGCGCCACCTTGTGCATGGTGTTGGTGCACAGCACCAGAAAGTCGGCGCCGGCCGATTCCAGCGCGCGAGCGGCATCCGCCAGCAATTTTCCAGCGGCGTCCCAGTCGCCGGCGTGCTGCAGGCGTTCGATTTCGTGGAAGTCGACGCTGTAAAGGACGAGTTTGGCTGAATGAAGGCGGCCCAACTGCGCTTTGATGGCCTCGTTGATCTGCTGGTAGTAGGTGACGGTCGACTCCCAGCTCATGCCGCCAATCAATCCGATAATCTTCATGCCACATCCTCGATGTCGTGATTCGGCGCCGGGGCGCCATTTTCGGCGATGGCCGTCGTCATCGCGCCGCGGGGCATTGTCCTGGTTTGCCCGCGGGGTTTGCAACCGGTGGTCGGTCGATGTGTCCGGGCGACGTCGATCGGCGCCGCGCGGAGCGGCTTCGGGTTATCCTTCGATGTAACGTTTCCGGTCATCACACGAGAGATCGCCTTGAGGGTTTTCGGTATTGCGGGGTATTCCGGTGCGGGCAAGACGAGCTTGCTCGAGAAAGTGATTCCGGAGTTCGGCGCCCGTGGGCTCACCGTGTCGGTGATCAAGCACGCGCACCACGGCTTCGACCTCGATCGGCCGGGCAAGGATTCGTGGCGCCATCGCGAAGCGGGCGCGCGCGAGGTCTTGATGCTGTCGGCGGATCGCTGGGTCTTGATGCACGAGCTGCGCGGCAGCGAAGAGCCGCCGCTGGCCTCGCAGTTGCAGTTGCTCTCGCCATGCGATGTGGTGCTGATCGAAGGCTTCAAGGCGGCGCCGGTGCCCAAGGTGGAGGTGTATCGGCCTGCCACGGGCAAGCCGCCGCTGTGGCCGGAAAACCCGCACGTGGTCGCCGTGGCGACCGACGCGGCAATCGAAACGACACTGCCGGTGCTCGACGCCAACGATGCCGCCGCCGTCGCTGATTTTATTCTTGACTTCAACATGCAGGCATTTACGCCATGAGTCTTCTTTCTTTTGAAAAAGCGCGCGAGGCGTTGCTCGCGCAAGTCCATCCGGTCGCCGGCGAGGCACTGGTTGCCACGCTCAAGGCAGCCGGGCGGGTACTCGCCGACAAGCAGGTGTCGACGCTGGACGTGCCGCCGCTCGACAATTCGTCGATGGATGGTTACGCCGTGCGTTGCGCGGATGTGACCGAGGCCGGGACGCGACTGCCGGTGCGCCAACGCATCCCCGCTGGCGCGGTCGGCCATGCGCTTGCGCCGGGCTGTGCGGCGCGCATCTTTACCGGCGCGCCGGTGCCCGACGGGGCGGACGCGATCGTCATGCAGGAGATGTGCGAGCGCGAGGGCAACGACGTGATCATCAATCATGTGCCCAAGGTGGGCGAGTCGATCCGCCGCCGGGGCGAGGACATTGCCGTCGGTGACACCGTCCTCAAGCCCGGGCTGCGACTTCGGCCGCAGGACGTCGGGCTGGCGGCATCGATCGGTATTCCGGCGCTTTCGGTGTATCGACGGCTCAAGGTGGCGATCTTCTTTACTGGCGACGAACTGATGATGCCGGGCACGCCATTGCGCGAAGGTGCGATCTACAACTCCAACCGCTACGTGCTCAACGCGCTGCTCGACGGTCTGGGTTGCGCGGTGACTGACCTGGGCATCGTGCGCGATGATCTGGAGGCGACGCGCAAGGCATTGCGCAATGCCGCCCAGGCCCATGACGTGATCATTACCTCGGGCGGCGTGTCGGTCGGTGAAGAGGATCATGTGAAGCCCGCCGTGGAGGCCGAAGGCTCGCTCGATCTTTGGAACATCGCGATCAAACCGGGCAAGCCGCTGGCTTTCGGCAAGGTGGGTGAGGCTGCGTTTATCGGCCTGCCGGGCAATCCGGTATCGACCTTGGTCACGTTCATGCTGCTGGTCCGGCCCTTCCTGCTCAAGTGCCAGGGCGTCACCAACGTGTTGCCCAAGCCGATGCAGCTGCGTGCGAACTTCGATTGGCTGGAGCCGATTCGCCGGCGTGAGTTCTTGCGTGTGCGGGTCACCGAGGCGGGCGGGCTCGAACTGTTTCCGCATCAGGGTTCAGGCGTACTGACCTCAACCTCCTGGGCCGACGGACTGGCCGAAGTGGCGCCGCGCAAGCCGGTGCGACGTGGCGAGCGGATTCCTTTCTACCCGTTCTCCGAATTGCTGGGTTAAGGCGGCGATGAATATCACGGTGCTCTACTTTGCCAGCCTGCGCGAAGTGCTCGGACAAACGCGCGAAACGCTCACCGTGCCGGTCGAGGTTGCATCGGTGGGTGCGTTGCGCGCCCATCTTGCGGCGCGCGGCGATGCCTGGGCGCGGCTCGCGCCGGGGAACAATACCCGCGCGGCGGTCAACCAGGCGATGGTGGCCGACGATGCGAGCATTGGCGCGGGCGACGAAGTGGCGTTCTTTCCGCCGGTGACGGGAGGCTGATGTGGATCACATCCGGGTTCAGACGGAGGATTTCGATGCCGGCAGGCTGACCCGTGCGCTCACCGAGGGACGCAGTGACGTGGGTGCCGTGGCAACGTTCGTCGGCCTGGTGCGTGGTGATGCTGACGGCGTGCAGCAGATGACGCTCGAACACTATCCGGGCATGACGGAAAAATCGCTGGCCGGCATTGTCGAGGAGGCGCGCGGCCGCTGGCATCTGCTCGGTGTTCAGCTGATTCACCGCGTTGGAGCGCTTTCGCCGGGTGACCAGATCGTCTTCGTCGGCACTGCCTCGGCACACCGCGGTGACGCCTTTGCGGCGTGTGAATTCATCATGGATTTTCTCAAGACGCGCGCGCCCTTCTGGAAGAAGGAACGCACGCCGGAAGGCGAGCGCTGGGTCGATGCGCGCGCCTCCGACGACCACGCAGCGGCCCGCTGGGACGACGCAAGAAAACGGCGCTGAGCCCC
>CBDULG010000341.1:0-3406 GCA_965367985.1 uncultured Rhodocyclaceae bacterium | reverse complement strand
ACATGCGAAGGGCGTATCCATCGATGTTGTATTGAGCCATGATAACTTCCTCATTATGTCATGAGACGGCGTAGTCCGATTTTCAGACTCCAACATCGCCATCTCTTTTATGTTGAAGCCTAACGTATGGGTTTATCCCTCGCGGAACGTACGCGGACATAGATGTTGAATTAACCCATAGCGACGCAATAAACGGCGAACAATAGTTGGCTATAATTTGGTGAGGAACGAACACAGCCGTTCTTGTAAGTCCGCTTTAATTGCTTTTGTTATGTGGTTGAAACACTCTGACTTCGGAACGATACCTCCATGACCAAACAATCTTCTTCGCGGCCGGCTCTTTCGCTTGCACCGATCGCAACGCACCACCAGTTCGCGGGACCAAATCCTTCACGCGAACGCTGGTAGCGACGCCTCGCGCTCGCGCCCGGGCTGCAGCGCGCCAGCCACCGCGTGCATCTCGTTCACCACCCGCCCACCGCCAAGCACGATCACACGGTCGGCGCTGGCGATGGTTTCGGGGCGGTGGGCGACGATGATGCGGGTCAGGCGGAGGCCGCGGATGGCGTCGTTCACGCTGCGCTCACGGGCGATGTCGAGGTGGCTCGTGGCCTCGTCGAGGAAGAGGATCGTCGGTCGACGATAGAGCGCGCGGGCGAGCAGGATGCGCTGTTTCTGGCCGCCGGAGAGCACGGTGCCCATGTCGCCGACCAGCGTGTTGTACTGCATCGCCATGCCGGCAATGTCGTCATGGACGGCGGCGAGGCGCGCGCACTGCGCGATGCGTTCGTGGTCGGGCTGGGCGTCGAAGAAGCATATGTTTTCGGCGATCGAACCGGCGAACAGCTGGTCGTCCTGCATCACGCTTGCCACCGCGCTGCGGTAACGGCCCAAGCCGAGACGGGCGAGCGGCACGCCCTCGGCCTCGATACTGCCGGCGCTCGGTTGCAGCAAGCCGAGCATGAGCTTGACCAGCGTGGTCTTGCCGCAGCCCGAGGGACCGACGATGGCGACCGATTCGCCCGCCTCGACGCTGAAGCTCACGTCTTCGAACACCGGCGGGTCGGATTCTGCGTAGCGAAAGGCGAGTGCGCGCACACTGAGCGCGCCGGACAACGGCGCTTCAGCACTCGGCGCGAACGATTCGGGCGGCTCTGGCTCGGTCAGCGCGATGTCGGCGATGCGCTCGGTGTGCAGGCCGAGCATGCGCAGGTCGAGCGCCTTCTCGGTAAGCGCGGCGATGCGCTGGACGAACTGGGTCTTGTAGGCGACGAACGCGAACAACATGCCGACCGAGAAGCCGCGGCCGGGGTCGAGCACGAGCATGGCGCCGAGCCAGATGGTGACAATGTTCTCGACGCCGAACAGCACGCCATTGAGACCCTGGTACAGAATCCCCAGGCGCTGGCTGCGAATGCCGGCGTTGAATTCATCGACAGCGAGGTTCTGCCACGCCGCGGTGCGCGGCGCCTCGTGGGCGAACAGGCGGATGCTCTGCATGCCGCGCACGGTCTCGAGAAAATGACTGTGCTGGCGCGCGCCGCGCACGATCTGCTCCTCGGTGGCGACCCGCAGCGGGCGGTAAAGGATGCAGCGCAGCAGCGCGTACAGGCTCGCGGCGACGATCACCACCAGGCTCAGCTTCACACTGTAGAACAGCATCATTGCCAGCGTGACGAGCACCATCACGCCATCGATCAGGGCTTCGAGGAAGCCCGTGGTGAGCGTGCGCTGGATGACGTTGACCGATTCGAAGCGCGATACCACGTCGCCCATGTGGCGCTTCTCGAACCAGGCCATCGGCAGGCGGACGAGGTGGCGGAAGAGGTTGGCGAGGATCTGCAGGTTGAGGCTGGTGCCGAGCACAATCAGCACCCAGGCGCGCAGCGCGGTGACGCCGGCCTGCATCAGCGCGAGCAGCAGGAAGCCGACGCCGAGCACGGTGATGAGATCGCGGTCCTGCGCCACCAGCGCCTCGTCGACCACCCACTGCATGAAAAACGGCCCGATCAGCATGAAGAGCTGCAATACCAGCGCGAGCGTGAGTACCTGCGCCATCGCCCCGCCGAGGCCGGGCAGGCGGCCGATAAGCGCCGTCAGCCTAATCCGCCGCTTTTCCGTCCGCGGGGCGAATTCGGCACCGGGCGCAAGTTCCATCGCGACGCCGGTGAAGTGTTTGGAGAATTCCGACATCGCCAGCTCGCGGCGCCCCGTTGCCGGATCGTGAACGGTCAGGCGGTCGCCACGCACGCGCACCAGCACGACGAAGTGGTTGAGGTCCCAGTGCAGTACACAGGGCAAGCGCAGCTGCGGCAGGTGAGTCAACTCCACGCGCAGCGGGCGCGCAGTCAGTTGCAACTGCGTTGCCAAGCGCATCAGGTCGGCCAGGGTCGAGCCACGCAGCGAAATGGCGTGGCGTGCGCGCAAGGTCGCGAGGTCGATCCGGTGCCCGTGATGGCCCGCCACCATCGCCAGACAGGCAAGGCCGCACTCGGCGGTTTCGGTCTGCAGGATCAGGGGTGTGCGGCGATGCGTGGAAAATTCCAAATTCATGATTTCGTCCTTCGGCCGGCTGTCAGACCCGACCCGCCACCGAAAGCAAGGGGTCGAACAGCCAGGCGATCAGACGGCGGCGATCGATGCGCACGTCGGCATCGAGCATCATCCCTGCCTGCAGTACCAGCTCCTGACCATAGGCACGCACCTCCTGCGCTTGCAGGCTCACCGTCACCAGGTAAACGGGTTCCTCAACCGCCACGGGCAGACTGACCTCGCCGGGCTGGATCACGGTGCGGCCGACCGCCGCCACGCGGCCGAGGTGATGGCCGAAACGCTGGTAGGGAAAGGCCGCGTAGCGCAGCGCCACATCCTGCCCCGGTCGGATGAAGCCGGCGGCGCGGGTCGGCACCAGCAAGCGGGCCTCCAGCGCAGCCCCGGCGGGCAAAATCGATAGCAGCGGTTGCTCGGGCGTCACCGTCTGTCCGACTTCGGCAAGCACGGTGGTGACTGTGCCGTCGGCCGGCGCGACGAGGACGGCTTCGCGGCGCGCTTCACCCTCGGTGAGTTGCTGCTCGATCTCGGAGATCTGGCGCTCCAGGCCGGCGCCGTTGTTGGCGCGGCGCAGCGCGGCACCGGCGAGGTCGACGCGCGCGGCGTCGAGGTCGCGTTGCAGGCCGGTGATGCTGCGTTCGATAGCCGCGAGCTCGCCGCGCTGGTCGAGCAGTTCCTCGTTCTTGACCTGCATCGCCGCTTCGGACACGAAGCGCGCGGCCACCAGCTCGGCATTGCGCCGCACCGTGCGCTCAGCGCTGGCCACGCGGCTGCGCTGGATCTTGAGCTGGGTGGCGGCCTGCGCCAGCTCGGCCTCCAGGCCACGGATGCGGTCGCGCAGTCCATTCTCGGCGAG
>CBDULG010000340.1:0-3407 GCA_965367985.1 uncultured Rhodocyclaceae bacterium | reverse complement strand
GTGAGCCGCGAATCGTGAAACTGCTGCGACCAGTGTTCGAACCGGTAGCGCAGGTTGGCCGCCATGCCCGGCAGGTTGGCGGGCACCAGCGCCTCGACACGCAACTGTTCGAGCAGCTCGAAAATCAATCGCTCGACAGGATCGGCGGGACACTGGCTGCGATGGTAATCCGCATCGGAGTGAAGCAAGCGAAGCGCCATGCCGTCGGCCGCGCCACGCGCGTCGGCAAAGTCATCGTGTTCGGGATCGGTGCGCAAATGCGGCGCGTGCAAAGGAAGCGGCAGCGTGCCGCGGTGAAGGCGCTGGCCGCGATAGAGCAGTTCGGCGTCGCCGGTCAGCGCACGCAGCGTCGCCGCGCACAGTTCTTCGATCTTCTGCTGGCGCTGGGCACGCTGCTGCGGGCTATCGCTCATCCAGCCTGCCGGCAATCAGCGCCTGTGCCGGCCGCCGATGAGTTGGACGATTTCGAAGAATAAGGTGTTGTCGAGATCCTGCGTCATGTCGGTAGCCAGGCAACGGCGATAGAACGGACTCAGATCGAGCCCGACGCCGAGGCCGAGAATTTCCACCGCGCCCTGCGACTCACGTCGCGCCACCACTTCCTTGAGGTGATTGTCGAGATAGAACGGATCGTTGGCGAGGCCGGTGGCGCTGTCGGCCGGGCAGCCGTCGGAAATGACGATAAGGATGCGCCGCGCCTCGCCGCGCGCCAGCATGCGGTTGCATGCCCAATCCACCGCTTCGCCGTCAATGCCTTCACGAAACAGATCGGGCTTGAGCAGCGCGGCGATGTCCGTGCGCGAGCGGCGCCAGTTGCGATCGGCCATCTTGAAGACCATGTGGCAGACTTCGTTGAGCCGCCCCGGACCGCGTGGCCGGCCGCCGCTCATCCATTCCTTGTAGGCGCGCCCGCCGTTCCATGTATTGGTGGTAAAGCCGAGGACTTCACTGGTGACGCCGACCATTTCGAGCGCGCGAATGAGGATGTCGATCATCATTGCGACGTGCTCGATGTGCGTTTTCATCGAACCCGAACAGTCGACGAGAAAACTCACCAGGCAGTCGGCCTTGGGCTTGTACTGGTCCTGGCGGAACAAGCGCCGCTCGGCCGGCGAGGTGATCAGTTGCGACAGACGGCGGCCATCGATGAAACCTTCTTCCTCGCCGAACAGCCAGCCATCGCGCTGCGGCTGGGCCAGCACCGCGCCCAGCATGCGGGCCAGCCGGGAGACATTGACGCCCTGCTTGGCGATTCCTTTGTCGAGCCGTTCACGGTATTCGCGCAGCAAGGCCTTTCGCACCAGATCGGCGGCCTGCACTTCCTGGTCGAAGCGCGTGGTGAACACCTGGTAGGCCTGCTCGCCGTCCTCGAAGGCCTTGCTGTCGCCGGTGGCGGCCGCGGCGATGTTGTCATCGCCCTCTTCCTGATCGAAATCGAGCAACAGGGCGAAACCCTTCTTGACCTCGCTATCGTCGTCGTCCTTGTCGGCGTCGGGGTTGTTCTCGTCATGCTCGGCTCTCGCTGCACGCACCTTGTCGCCGACCACGCGCGCAATCTCCAGCGCGTACGGCGCAAATGCGGCTTGGTCGTCGCGGTGCCGGCGAATACCGGCCAGCGGCGTGCCCATCGGCCCGACCAGCGAGACCCGCGTGCCCTCGATGAAATCTTCGGTTTCTTCGAGCACCTGGCGCGCGTTCAGACGCGACCAGCACATCTGCGCCACCGTGTACAGCAGCATGCCGAGCTGACCCTCGGTGAGCCCGGAGCGATAGAAGGCGCGTGACCAGTTTTCGAAGCGGTGAAGGATATTGGCGGCCATGCCGTGCATCGCCGGCGGCACCATGGTCTCGACACGCAATTGTTCGAGCAGCTCGAACACCAGCCGCTCGATCGGGTCGGCCGGGCAGAGACTGCGGTGCAGCGCGGCATCGGAATGCAGCAGGCGCAGCGCCATGCCATCCGCGGTGGCGCGGCAGTCGGCAAAATCGTCCTCGTCCGGATTGGTGCGTTGATGCGGCGCATACATTGGCAGCGGTCGCGCGCCGAGGTGCAGCCGCCGGCCACGGTAATGCAGGTCGGCTTCGCCGGTCATCGCACGCAAGGTGGCGGCGCACAGCTCCTCGATCTTTTGCTGCCGGCGCGCCTTTTGCTGCTGCGTGGCGCTCATGCCCGGCCGGCCTCCAGCATCCACGATTCATCCAGCTCTTCACCGAAGCAGCGCTGGTAGTACTCGGCGACGATCGGCCGTTCCGTCTCATCGCACTTGTTGAGGAAGGAGAGCCGGAAGGCGAGCGCCGGGCTGCGGAAGATCTCGCAGTTCTCCGCCCAGGTGATCACCGTGCGCGGCGACATCAGCGTCGACAGATCGCCCGCGGCAAAGCCTTTGCGGGTCAGGTCGGCGACCGCCACCATCGAGGAAATATGCTTGCGGCCGAGTTCGGAGTCTTTCGCCGGCACGCGCGCCAGCACGATCGCCACTTCTTCGTCGTGCGGCAGATAGTTGAGTGTGGCGACGATGTTCCAGCGGTCGATCTGCGCGTGGTTGAGCACCTGCGTGCCGTGATACATGCCGGACAGATTGCCAAGACCGACCGTGTTGGAGGTGGCGAAGAGGCGAAAACAGGGATGCGGCCGAATGACGCGATTCTGATCGAGCAGCGTGAATTTGCCGTCGCGCTCGAGAATGCGCTGGATGACGAACATCACGTCGGGCCGGCCGGCATCGTACTCGTCGAAAATCAACGCCACGGGCCGCTGCAAGGCCCACGGCACGATGCCTTCCTGGAACTCGGTGACCTGCAGGCCGTCGCGCACCACGATGGTGTCCTTGCCGACCAGATCGAGGCGGCTGATGTGGCCGTCGAGGTTCACCCGCACGCACGGCCAGTTGAGCCGCGCCGCGACCTGTTCGACGTGAGTCGATTTTCCGGTGCCATGCAGGCCCTGCACCATCACCCGGCGGTCGCGCCGGAAGCCGGCGAGAATCGCCAGCGTGACATCCGGATTGAAGCGGTAGGCATCATCCACTTCGGGCACATGATCGTCGCGCTCGGAAAATGCCGGTACCTTCAGATCGGAATCGATGCCGAAGGTGTCGCGCACGGAGATCATGCGGTCGGGTTTGATTTCAGTGATGTCTGTCACGTAGCGCTCTCCAGTCTCAAGGGGCCGCGGCCGAGACGCGCGCGGCGATCAAATCAGTGGCCGCTTGGGTCACTTTCGTTATATACAGCCCGCTATCGCGCTGACCGGCTGCTGCAAGCGCAAAGCGCCGTTGCCTCTGTGCATTACCTCGTTTCGTGCGACGCGCCTTGCACGGTGCAACGCGTCAGCCCCTACGCCTTGGCCGTGTCGGGCATGGCGAGGGTATCGATCCGGGCGAGCGATTCTGCCGCGCGGCGCAGGG
>CBDULG010000339.1:0-3421 GCA_965367985.1 uncultured Rhodocyclaceae bacterium | reverse complement strand
TCAAGAACGACGAATTTCGCGCCGTGCGTGCGCCAGCGGAAAGTCGCTGAGCCACCCCGCGCAACGCGGGTCGGCGACGCTGTGAATAGGCCTATTTTTGGTGTATTTGCCGCCACACGCACCGTTACGCTTTGTTCGGTTTTACGCCCGTCGAAGCCGACGGCGATGAGGTGATACTTGGTCGTGCGCGAGGGATTGCGCTTTTCGAAACCGCTTGTGCGCACGGCCATCGGCTTCTTTTCCCCTCCAATCACGCCAAAGAAGACCCGCTTTGCATTCACTGTTCGCCATTCAATATTGACAGGCGTTCTCGGCCGAATGCGGTTCGGCGTTGCGGTGAAAGAGTGAATTTTCACGGGTGCCGCGTCGGGCGCGCCGCCGTGCCGGGGCCGGTCGGCCTTACCGACGACGAGCAAGGTGATGCGCTTGCGTGCCCACAGGTGGCCGTCATTGACGGCATGTAGTTCGTAGGTACGTTTTCCCGCGCGGGCCGGCTTGATCCGGATTGACCCGCTGGCGGGAAAGCTGCGCCGGCTGTTGCGTTGCAGTTTGACTCTGTCCGCATTCGCGACCCGCCAGCGGAGCTCCGCCGTCTCACCCACACGGATCCGGCGCGGCTCAATCGTCAGCGTTACGAATCGCGGTGGAGCAGACGGATCGACCGTTTTGGCGGCGGCGCTGCCAACGACGCCTGTTGACGTACTGGCGGCTGCGACGCAGAGAAGCATAGCCAGGCGAACAGCCGCCGGCATTGCGAAGATTTTGGTGATCTCGTTGATTTTCATGGCTTTCAGTGCTCCAGATTTCGGCATCGGGTGGCGCCCGAGCCTGTCAATGACGCCATGATTCCGACCATAACCGGCGAAAACGGGCTCGCCTGTGGCCTGGGCTACAGTTTCCGAGTGCCGTGATGCACTGAGCCTTGCATTCAGGACGCGCCGATGGGTGGATCTATTTGCCTGGAATCAGCAGCGATGCAATTGGCACTGCGAACATCGCATAGGGCGAGCGGCAGGTTGCGCGGGTGGCGTTGAAGGACGAGTGGACAACCTGCATTCCGGTGGCCAAGATAATGCCGTTGCCTTGCCGCCTCCGAACGAGACCGACGATCACGAGCAATGCAAAAGCTCGAGCAGCGGAAACGACGAGATGTTCGGGTAGCCCGCCCGTGCAGCAAGCCCAGAAGCCACGAACGACGTGATGCGCATCGGCGAGAGACGCACGGCGTAGTGACCGATGGCGCGGATCGCGCCCGCGTCTACTTCTTCGCCGCTGACAGCCGGTCGACACGCAGCCGTTCGCGTTCGTCGAACAGGCGGCGGCTGGCGGTGAGGACGGCGGCGACGGTGCCGAAGCCGCTGCCCGTGGTGATCGCGAACATGATGAGGATCTGGTATTTGACCGCCAGCACGGGCGAGGTGCCGGCGAGGATCTGGCCGGTCATCATGCCGGGCAGGCTGACCACGCCGGCCGCGGCCATGGCGTTGATGATCGGCATCATGCCGCTGCGCATGGCGTCGCGACGTGCGTCGCCGACCGCCTCCTGCCAGCGCTCGCCGAGCATGAGGCGATTCTCGATCAGCGCGCGCTGGCGCCACACCGCGTCGGTGAGCCGGTCGAGGCTGAGCGCGACGCCGGTCATGGTGTTGCCGAGCAGCATGCCGAGCAGCGGGATAGCGTATTGCGGCGCGTACCAGGGCTGCGGGCCGACGATGAAGATCAGCGTGAGTATCGTGACGCTGAACGACGAAATGAACATCGACAGCGTGCCGATGCCGAAGGCCCAGCCGCCGGTGAGGCGGCGCGACTGGCGCGCCATCACTTCGCGCCCGGCGACCAGCAGCATCACCAGCGCCATGAGCGCAATCCACGGCAGCTCGGCGACCGCGAACAGCGCTTCGAGCACGATGCCGACGAGGGTGAGCTGGATCACCGTGCGTGCCGCGGCGATGAGCATCGCGCGGCCGACGCCGAGGCGCGCGAGCATTGTGGTGCCGGCGAGCGCAATCACCAGCAGCGCCGCCACGGCGAGTTTTCCGGCGCTCAGTTCGATCACGTTCATGCGGCCACCAGCGCGTCGTCCGAAATGCGCAGGTGGTGGTTGGCGATCCGCGCTATCTGCGCCATGTCGTGCGCCACCCATAACACCGGCCAGCCCTGCGCGCGGATCGCCTCGGCGAGCCAGCGTTCGACGCGGTCCGTGCTGTTTGCGTCGAGATTGGCGGTTGGTTCGTCGAGCAGCAGGGCGCGCGGCGCGCGGGCGAGGGCGCGCAGCAAGGCGAGGCGCTGCTTTTCGCCCGACGACAGGCGACTCACCGACCAGCCCATGACGTCGCCCGGGAATCCGAGCGTCTCGAGTCCGCTGCGATCGTGCTCGCCGAAGCCGTTGGGAAAATGCTCGCCCACCGTCTCCGCCCACCACTGGCTTTCCGCCGGCACCAGCATCACGCGCCGACGCCATTCGTGGCCGCGCACTGCGGTGTGTTGGGTATTCCCGAGCGCGATCTGCCCGCCGTGCGGATCGAGATCAGCCAGCGCGCGCAGCAGCCGGCTTTTGCCCGACCCCGAGGGGCCGGAGAGCGCGAGGATCTGGCCGGGGCGGATGGTGAAGCTCACGGACTTCAGCGCGCCGACGTCAAGCTCGGTGACGGTGAGCGCATCGTGCCCGTTCATGCGTCGTGCTCAGCGGCCGATCCGCATCCGGCACGATCGTGTATCACGCGTAGCCCGGATGCGGCGCAGCGGAATCCGGGAATCATCGGTCGCGAAACATTGGCCCCCGGATTCCGGCCTTTGGCCTGCATCCGGGCTACGTGCGTAGCGCTGGCGTTCATGGCCGTTCGTGCTCGGCAAGCGGCCACAGCCACAACGCGGTAACAAATACCCACAGCGACAGCACGCCCGTGGCGAGGCGTTCGTAGGTGCCGGTCGCCATGCCGGTGGTTTCGCTCATGCGCATCAGCGCAAGAAACAGGATGCCGGCGCAGCCGCTGAGGAAGGAATAGACGCTCAGCGGCCGCAGCCGTGCATGGTGCCGGAACACCAATGACGCGAGCAGCGTGGCGACGATGATCGACAGGAAGGCCACGGTGGCCGACAGATTGTGCAGCCGTTGGGCGAGCACCTCGGGCGAGGCGCAGCCGGGTTCGCAGGAAAACACGCCCGCGGCGGCGCGGCCGAATCCGTCGAGCGCGATGAGCGCCGTAATCAGCCACGTGAGCGCAGGGCGCGCGCCGATGCGCATCAGCAGGGCGCCGAATGCGGCCGCGAAGCCGACATGCATCAGCCCGGTCGGCACGAAGCTGCCATAGCGCATCAACAGTTCGGTGCTGCTGCCGCGCTCGCCCAGCTCGCTGATGTATTGGCTGGCGTGGTCGAAGGCCGGGCGCCGGGTGCGGCCCTCGATATAGACCACCATGAA
>CBDULG010000338.1:0-3424 GCA_965367985.1 uncultured Rhodocyclaceae bacterium | reverse complement strand
CTTCGGAACACCATGGAACTGGCCAAGAGTTTTGAGCCGGCGCAGATCGAACAGCGCTGGTACCCCGAATGGGAGTCGCGCGGCTATTTCGACGCCGGCCTCGACACCTCCAAGTCCGATGCATTCTGCATTTTGCTGCCGCCGCCCAACGTCACCGGCACGCTGCACATGGGCCACGGTTTCAACCAGACCCTGATGGACGCCCTCACCCGCTACCACCGCATGCGCGGCGACAACACGCTGTGGCAGCCGGGCACCGACCACGCCGGCATCGCCACCCAGATCGTCGTCGAACGACAGCTCGATGCCCAAGGTGTCAGCCGCCACGATCTGGGCCGCGAAAAATTTGTCAATAAGGTGTGGGAGTGGAAAGAATTCTCTGGCGGCTCGATCACCGGCCAGATGCGCCGCCTGGGCACCAGCCCGGACTGGAAGCGCGAGCGCTTCACAATGGACGCCGGCCTGTCGAAAACGGTCACTGAAACCTTCGTGCGGCTGTACAACGAGGGCCTGATCTACCGCGGCAAACGGCTGGTCAACTGGGACCCGGTGCTCGGCACCGCAGTGTCCGACCTCGAAGTGGTGCAGGAGGAAGAGAGCGGAACGATCTGGCACATTCTCTATCCCTTCACCGATGGCCCGATCGGGGATTTGCGCGGCCTCACCGTCGCCACCACGCGCCCGGAAACCATGCTTGGCGACGTCGCCGTGATGGTGCACCCGGACGACGAACGCTACGCCCACCTCATTGGCAAGACGGTGCGTCTGCCGCTTGCCGATCGTGATATTCCGATCATCACCGACGATTATGTCGACCGCGAATTCGGCACCGGCTGCGTCAAGGTGACGCCCGCGCACGATTTCAACGACTACGCGGTCGGTCAGCGGCATGGCCTGGAGATGATCGTCATCCTGAAACTGGATGGCAGCATCCCGGCCGACGCCGAAATCTTCGACACCCAGGGTCAGGCGACCGGCACCACCCCGTTGCCGGCCAAAGTCGCCGGACTCGACCGCTTCGAAGCACGCAAGCAGATCGTCGCCGACCTGGACGCTGCCGGCGTGCTGGTCGAGACGAAGGCGCACACGCTGACCGTGCCGCGCGGCGATCGCACCCATGTGGTCATCGAGCCGATGCTCACCGACCAGTGGTTCGTCGCCATGAGCAAGCCCGGCGCCAATGGCCAGAGCATTACCGCGCAGGCGCTCGAATGCGTCGCCTCGGGCGAGATCAGGTTCTACCCTGAGAACTGGGTCAACACCTACAACCAGTGGCTCAACAACATCCAGGACTGGTGCATCTCGCGCCAGTTGTGGTGGGGTCATCAGATTCCCGCCTGGTATGGCGAGGGCGGTCAGTTGTGGGTCGCGCATGACGAAGCCGAGGCCAGGTCGCTGGCCAATGCGGACGGCTACACCGGCACCCTCGAGCGCGATGAGGACGTGCTCGACACCTGGTATTCCTCGGCGCTGTGGCCCTTCTCGACGCTCGACTGGACGTCCGAATGGCCGGAGAAATCAAACGACGCGCTCGACCTGTACCTACCCTCCACGGTACTCGTCACCGGCTTCGACATCATCTTCTTCTGGGTCGCGCGCATGGTGATGATGACCAAGCACATCACCGGCAAGATTCCGTTCAAGCATGTGTACGTGCACGGCCTCATCCGCGACGCGGAAGGCCAGAAGATGTCCAAGTCGAAAGGAAACGTGCTCGACCCGATCGACCTCATCGACGGCATCTCGCTCGACGCGCTGATCGAAAAGCGCACCACCGGCTTGATGAATCCGAAGCAGGCGGCGAGCATCGAGAAGAAGACGCGCAAGGAATTCCCCGACGGCATCCAGGCCTTCGGCACCGACGCGCTGCGCTTCACCTTCGCCTCGCTGGCCAGCCCGGGGCGCGACATCAAGTTCGACCTGTCGCGTTGTGAGGGCTACCGTAACTTCTGCAACAAGCTGTGGAACGCCACCCGTTTCGTGCTCATGAACACGCAAGATCAGGATTGCGGGCTGGAAAACCATGACGCGACAGCGTGCGAAGGCGGCTATCTCGATTTCTCGTTTGCCGACCGCTGGATCGTATCGCGCCTGCAACGCACGGAGGCGGAGGTCGAGCGTCACTTCGCCGACTACCGTTTCGATCTGCTCTCCAAGGCCATCTACGAGTTCGTCTGGGACGAATACTGCGACTGGTATCTGGAGATGGCCAAGGTGCAGGTGCAGCAAGTCAACGCGGCGCAGCAACGGGCGACCCGACGAACGCTGCTCCGCGTGCTCGAAACCGTGTTGCGCTTGGCCCACCCGGTGATGCCCTTCATTACCGAAGAGCTGTGGCAGACGATTGCACCGATGGCGCGCCGCAACGACACCGAAAGCATCATGCTGGCGCAATATCCGCAATCCGACCCGAGCCGTATCGACGAAACCAGCGACGCCCAGGTGGCCGAACTCAAGCGCCTCGTCTATGCCTGCCGCAACCTGCGCGGCGAGATGAACATTTCGCCCGCGCAACGCCTGCCGCTGGTCGCCACCGGCGCAGCCGACGCGCTTGCCACCTACGCGCCCTATCTCGCCGGGCTGGCCAAGCTTGCCGAGGTGAGCGTGGTCGACGACATCGGCGACGACCAGTTGGCGCCAGTCGCCGTCGTCGGCAATTTCAAGCTCATGCTCAAGGTGGAGATCGACATTGCCGCCGAACGCGACCGACTGGGCAAGGAAATTTCGCGGCTGGAAGGCGAAATCGGCAAGGCGGAAGGCAAACTCGCCAATGAAAAATTCGTCGCCCGCGCGCCGGCCGAGGTGGTCGAACAGGAGCGAGAACGTCTTGCGGGTTTCAAAGACACGGTAAGCAAACTGAAACCGCAGTTAGAGAAACTGGCCGGGCGCTGACAGCGGCCCGCCGGAACCCGCCAGCGGGCCGGCGGTCGCACAGGCATCACGCATCGCGTTTTTTCTGGAGTTGTCGACCATGCCGTTCCCCTGGGCCATCGCGGCGAAAGCCATTCCCTGGACAGAAATGATCGCCGCCGCGCCGACCATCGCGCGCGGCGCGCGGGAGTTGTGGCAGCGGGTCAAGCAACGCGACGATGATGCCGCGGACGCCGCCGTCGACACCAGCGACCCCGTCGCGCGCATCGCCGCGCTCGAGAACAGCGTCAGCACGCTGGCGCAGGAAGCCGAACTGGGCACCGAGCTGGTGTCACGCCTCGCGGAACAAAACGAACAACTCGTCGCCGCACTTGAGGTGCAAAAGAAGCGCACCCAATGGGCCCTGTTCTTCGCCCTCGCCGCCCTGCTCGGCGTGTTCGCGGTGGTGCTGATCGGTTAGAGATGTAGCCCGGATGCAGGCCGCAGGCCGGAATCCGGGTCGGTTTTTCTTCGACCAAATCCCCGGATTCCGCTGCGCTGCATCCGGGCTACG
>CBDULG010000337.1:0-3448 GCA_965367985.1 uncultured Rhodocyclaceae bacterium | reverse complement strand
GCAGTTCACGGTGTGCCTCGCGCAACGTGCCGCTCATGCCGCCCATGCGCGCATAGCGCGGAAAAAACCGTTGATAGGTGGTCTGCGCGAGCGTCTCGGTTTCTGGCGGAACGGTCAGGCCTTCCTTGAGGGCGACCAGCCCGTGCAGGCCGCGCGACCAGACGCGCCCTTCGGCAACGCGTCCGGTGACCGGATCGACAATGCACACCGTGTCGTCGCGCACGATGTAGTCGGTGCCGCGGGCGAACAGATGGCGCGCGCTGAGCGCCATCTCGACCCACTCGGCGCGGTGCCCGGCGTTGATCCACGGCGCCACCCCGCTGCCGGACAGCTCGGTGATCCGGGCGCGGCCGTGCGTGGTCAGCGTCACCCGCCGCGCGTTGCGATCCAGGCGATAGTCGTCGTCTTCGACCAGCGACATCGCGCATTTCGCCGCCAACCAGGTGCGCAATCTCGCCGACGGATCGAGGATTTCGGCCGACAGGATGAGCGGCACGCGCGCTTCGTCGATGAGAATGCTGTCGGCTTCGTCGACGATCACCGCGTCGAGCGACGGCACCATGGGATCGGCTTCGTCCCCATGCGCCAGATAACGGGCGCTTTCATCGAGCCGGTGGGCGGCGGCGCGCCCAGCGGCGCTATCACGCAGATGGTCGAAGACCACCGATTTGGCGGTGGCGTAGACGATATCGGCGCGATAGGCGGTGCGGCGGGCGTCGGTGGTGTCGCCTTCGCAGATGCCGGCGACGCGCAGGCCGAGCGCTTCGTACAACGGCGCAAGCGTTTCGGCATCGCGCAGCACCAGGTAATCATTGGAGGTAATCACATGCACGCGGTGGCCGCACAGCGCTGTCACCGCAGCCGCCAGCCCGGCGGCCAGTGTCTTGCCTTCGCCGGTGGCCATCTCCACCAGCCGGTCGTCGAGCATCGCGAGCGCGGCGATCCACTGGGTGTCGAATGGGGTCTGCGTCAGCGTGCGACGACAGGCCGCATCGACCACTGCGCAGGCATCGAGCCAGCGCGTGCCGTCAAAGCCGGCATGCACCAGCTCGGCCCGCCACTCACGCGTCACTTCCGCCGGCACTTCGTGCTGACGGGCGCGCATGGTACGCAGTTGTTTGCGGTAGCGCGCCACGGCACGCCCGCCAATCCGCCGGTCGGGTTGTGTTACGCGATCCCCACCGGCCAGCGCTTGCGTTCGTTCAGCAACTAGCGCAGCCACGACGCTTCCGTCGAAGTGAAACGTGTCAGCAGCAACTGGCGCAATGCGCGCCAGCTTTGCGCGGCCACGCTCTGCGCGCCGTGATGGAAGCGCACGACGACCCGCTCGCCGCTGAAGCCGTGCGAGAAGGCCGGCAAGCGCAGATCGACGCGGACCACCGGATCGAGCAAGGTGAGCCCCTCGGCGTCGGCCGGATCGACCAGCAATCTGCCACCACCTGCCGTGCCCAGCGCCTGAGAAGGCAATTGTCGGTTGGCCGCAGGCTCCTGGCCGATGAGTTCGGCGCGCAATTGCGTATCGGGGCGATCGATCAGTTGCACTTCGATGTTTTCCACTTCATCCAGCGCCTCGGCGTCGGCGTGCGGTAGCGCCACGCGAACCTGTGCCGGCTGTGTGTCGAGCACCGCGCCGAGCAATTCACCGCGCGGCAGGAAGCGACCCGCCAGATCGGCCTGGTTCGGAATGACCAGCCGCCCGCCACGTGCCGCGCGCACGGTGAGTCCGTCGATCTGCTCACGCACCCGTGCCAATTCTTTTTCGACTTGCGCGATCTGCTCGCCCACGCGCCCGGCGCGCACCGGGTTGGTACGCAGCGCGGTAAACAATTCGCTCTCCAGCCCTTCGTGTTGGCGCGACAGTTCCTCTTCGCGCGCCATCAGGCGATCGTCGGACAAGCGGACGATCACGTCGCCGGCGCGCACCGCGTCCCCGTCACTGTGCTCGAAACCTTCGACGAAGCCGGCGCTCGCGGCGCGTAGCTGCGCATCGTCGGGCAACCACACTACGCCTTCGGCCAGCGTCACATGCGGCACTGGCACGCCGAACAGCGCCAGCGGAACGAGCAGCGCGACGACGCTCGCGAGCACGCGCGCGCGCAGCCGATGCGCCTCGGGCATGTGGGTATCGAGCAGGCTGCGCATGAGGGCCACCAGCGGCGCGACCAGCAACTGCCAGGCAAACCAGGCACCCGCGAGATAGCCAAACAGCGGCACGCGGTCGCCCAGCCACAGGGCGATACCCGCGGACAGACCAAGGCGGTAGAGCCACGAAGCGGGTTGATAGAAGATCAGCCAGCGACGCTCGCCACGCGCCAGAATCATGTCGTCGGCCGGCGGCACGCCGAGCACGCGGGCGCGCAGCACGTCGATCCACCAGCGGCGCGAACGCGCGGCAAGATTGGGCAGATCGAGCGCGTCGCCCAGGATGTAGTAGCCGTCGAAGCGCAGCAGCGGGTTGCCGTTGATGAGCAGCGTGGACACGCTGGCGACGAACATCACCGCCAGCGCCGTATCGCGCACCAGGCCGGGCTCGACCAACAGCCACACCACCAGCGCGATCGCCGCCAGTGCCAGCTCGGCAAAAATTCCGGCCGCCGACACCGCCATGCGCTGGCGGGCGTGACGGAAGGTGCCCGACGCCGAGGCATCGACCCACGGCATCGGCATCAGCACCAGCAGCGTCATGCCCCATTCCTTGACCTCGCCGCCCCAGCGGCGCACCGCCAGGCCGTGCGCGAGTTCATGGATCAGCTTGACCGGCGGATACACCCACCACAGCATCCACAGGCCATCGCCGCCGGCCAGCACGCGCGTGGCGTGCGCGGCCAGCGCGTCGAAATGCAGCACCGCGGCGAGCGCCGCGAGACCGACGCCAATCAGCCAGACAAACAGCATGGCGGGATGAAAGGCGATATTGCCGACATGGCGCAAGGCGGTCAGCACGCGGGTCGGGTCGCCCAGGCGCACGCGGAAGGAAAGCGGATTGAGACCGCCGTGCCGCTGGCGCCGTTCGGCCTTCTGGTGGCGCTCGAAGACGCTGCCGATGTCCGGACGACGATCGAAAGTGATCAGCCCGGCTTCCTGCAAGCGCGCCAGCAGGCGCAACAGCGCATCCTGTCCCGGCAGGGTGTCGGCCAATTCACCACTGAGAAAATCCCACAGGCGCTGGGCGGTCTGGCGACCGTCGCAGCGTCCGATAAAGGCGTAAGCACCCGCGTTGAGCCGGAAAACCCGGTCTGTCGCTTCGTCGACCAGCAGATACCAGTCATCGTCGCGATAGCGCTGGCGCTGCACACGCACATTGGCGCGCAAGCGCGGCTTGAGCCCGGCGACGCGATACCACAGGGGGCTGAAAACGGTGGCGCTCATGTCAGGCGCCCGGCAATCAGGCCGCGTCGTCCCGGCGTAGGCCGGGTCCCAGTTTCCATCGCGACCGCCTGGCTTCCCG
>CBDULG010000336.1:0-3449 GCA_965367985.1 uncultured Rhodocyclaceae bacterium | reverse complement strand
CTTGGCAGCACCCTTGCCGACGCCACGCATGCGGATTCCCGCCTATGTTGAAGGCAGCGCGTATTCGGCGAACAAGTCGACGCGGCCGCAAACGGCCTCGAACTTGGCACGTGCCGCAGCCCCACGCAGTCCTCTGAGGGAATCCAGTTGGTCGTCTTCATTGTCGGAAAAGTGATATCCGAGATCCCAACCCGGAAAGCGGCGCACGTCGCCCACGTAGCCGAACACCAGCACGTCCATGTCACAATGGCGCCGGTCTGCGACAAGACGGTCGCGCAAGTCGACGATCGCCTGTTGTGACCCCTCGACCAGTTGAGCGAAGCTGGATCCGTCGAAAACGAGCAGACCGGTGATCGCGTCCTCGCGGTTCCGCCGACGACTCGTCCGAGCGATATCAGCCACATCCGCGACGACCGCGCAGGGTGCCAGCAGGCTCGTGTAGAGCAGGGTGAATAATTCGGGGAGCGGGGCGATCATTTCGGTCGTGACAACCGTATCGTGCTCGCGACGGCGAGGGCGTCCGTCCCATCCCGTCGAAACATGCGGGTGCCGCTGTCCTTTTTGTCGGAACTGACCTACAGATAGTGCCAAGGATCAAGCGTTCGAGCAAGGCGGATGCCGGCAACGTCCGAAGCCGAACAAGCGCGTCGAAACGATGGTCCGATGGGCAGCGGAGCGCAGAACATGCGCAGATCGAGGGCTTCGCGCTCCGGCATGTGCGTTCGGGGCCGTGCGCGCCGGGCCGGCGGCGACGGGTTTTGCGTTAGTCCGAGCGGCCTCGTTGCACTGCGGAAATGATTGAAGTGACCAACAGGCCCAGCCCCAGCCCTGCGATGATGCTGCCCACGAAAGCAAGCGCGGATTGGGGAAGGAAGAAGAAACCGATACCGGTGCCCAGGAGCACACCGCCACCGATGGCCCAGCTGCTTCTATCGATGGGTTTTCGTGACGCGTTCATGTCAGACCCCCTGCGGTTCCAAGGTGCTCGACGAACAGGCGTTTTCGCGCGCGCGATGCAAGCAGATGCGCAGAACATCCCGCTGTCGCGCGGCGAAAGCCCTGGCAACTCCAAATGCCCGCCAACCCGGGTCGATGGGCATGCAACAAGCCTACGTGCCTGGTTTTGACAAGGCATTGATATAGACCAGACGATGTCGATTTCACTACGCGACGCGCCGAGCTTGATACGGCAGGATGTGGTCTGTGCAGGACGGCACCGGCCGTCAGCGCGTCGCGGCCATCGACGCAACGAATCGTTCAGGCCGCCGATTGTGCGCCGTTACCCATTCGATATTCAGCCACCGCGGCGCGCTCGGCGTGCCGGAGTCCTCTCCCCTCATAGGATCCCCCGCAATGAAGAAGTCCTGGCTCGCCCTGCTTGCCGTGCCCGTCGTCGCCTATCCGGCCGCTGCCTGGTATTTCGGCGCTCAAGTTCAATCCACGCTTGACGCGCAGTACAAGCATGCGGAAACCCTGCCCTACGCGAAGATTGTCGAGCGCACCTACGCGCGCGGCGTGTTCAAGTCCAGCGAGTCGGTGACCATCGAACTGTTCGGCGACATGATGCGCGCGATTCACCAGGCGACGGCCGGCTCCGCCGACGGCGTGCCGGGCCAGGCCGTGCGCATCCGCATCAGTTCGCAGATCGCGCATGGACCTTTCGCTGGCGGCGCTCTGGCCGCAGCCGTGGTCGATAGCGCGCTGGTGCTCGATGCCGACACCCAGGCCAAAGCCACCACGCTGTTGGGTGACCTCCCGCCGCTGAGCAGCCAGACGGTGTTCGATTTCGACGGTAGCGGAACCGCCAGCGTGGTGAGCCCGGCGTTCAGCGCGCAGTTCGACAATCCGGATACCGGCAAGCCCGTCACCATTGCGTGGGAGGGCATCACTGCCGACGTCGATTTTGCCCCGAATATGGTCCGCTACAGCCTGCGCGGTGCGGCGCCCAAATTCGAGGTGAAAGACGCTGCGGGCAGTCACATGGTGATGACCGGCATGCGATTCAGCGGTGATCTGCAACGCATTTTCGACGACGAACCCCTGCTCTTCGCGGGCAGCCAGCGTTTCGCCATCGATGAGATGCAGATGAACATGGCCGGCGCGCAAGAAAAGCGCGCCGCCTTGAAACGCATCAGCTACGACATCGACATGCCCGTCACGGGGGATTTCATCGACATTGCGGCACGGATGGGCGCGGAGGTGGTCGATATCGGCGGCATCGATTACGGCCCGGCACACTACGATCTGTCGCTCAAGCACTTGCACGCGCGCTCGATCGCCAAGCTTTACCGCGTCATGCTCGATGCCTATTCCAGCCCGGCCATGATTGACCCGAAAAGCGATCCGGGACTTGCGCTGGCGCCGCTCGCCCAACCCGCGATGGCCTTGCTCGCCCACAATCCGAGCTTCCAGCTCGATCGCCTGAGCTTCACCACGCCGCACGGCGACGCACATCTCGACCTGCACGCCAGCGCACCCGGACTCGCCCCGGCCGCCATGAGCAATCCAGGCATGATCATGGCGGTGCTCGAAGCAGGTGCCAATATCGCCGTGCCCGAAGCCCTGCTGCTCGGCATGTTCAAGGAGCGCGCTGGCGCACAGATGGCGGCGATGAGCAAGACCGGCAGCGTGTCCGAACAAGACATGCAGGTGCTGGTCGCACAACTGGAAAGCCAACTTCAGCAACTGAGCGGCCAGGGTTTCATCACGCGCGAGGGCGGCGTGATCAAATCCACCGCGACCCTCAGGGCCGGTCAGCTCAGCTTCAACGGCCGGCCCTTCAACCCGATGATCATGCAGTAGCTTCGCGGCGCCGGGTCGCCGACACCTGTATTGAGCAAAATAGGACGTACGGTCAGCGATCCAGCAGCGCCGTAATGTCCGCGAAACTCACCGCCTCATCGGCGAACGAAAATGTGCCGTGTTCGCGCAATTCGTGCGCGGCGCGAAGAAACGCGCCGAGGGCAGCGCGCGATAGTGCGCTGCCGACGCTGACACGTTTGACGCCGATGGCAGACAGTTCAGCGAGGCTCAGCGTCACGCCCTGCAGCCCCATCACCACATTGACGGGGCGGTCGACCGCTTTCACCACGGCGGCGATGTCGTCCCGGCGGGTCAGTCCGGGCGCATAGAGCACGTCGGCGCCGGCGGCCTGATAGGCCTGCAGTCGCTTGATCGTGTCGTCGAGATCGGGCCGGCCGACGAGATAGTTTTCGGCGCGCGCGGTCAGTGTGAAAGCGAAGGGCAACGCGTGCGCCGCCTCGGCTGCCGCACGGACGCGCTCCACGGCGCGCTGATGGTCGTAGATCGGATCGTCGGCACGGCCGGTGGCGTCTTCGATCGAGCCGCCGACCAGCCCCGTCGCGGCGGCCAGTCGGATGGTTTCTGCGACCGATTCGGGGTCATCGGCAAAGCCGTTTTCGAGGTCGGCGCTGACCGGCAGGTCGGTC
>CBDULG010000335.1:0-3452 GCA_965367985.1 uncultured Rhodocyclaceae bacterium | reverse complement strand
AAAAAAGGCCACGCTCTACCGCATGGTCATGCCAGACCATCTGTGCCCTTACGGGCTCAAGTCGAAGGATTTGCTGGAGCGGCACGGCTTTGAGGTCGACGATCGCCATCTGGAGACGCGCGACGAAACCGAAGCCTTCATGGCTGAACACGATGTCGATACCACGCCGCAGGCGTGGATTGGCGGCGAACGGATCGGCGGCTACGAAGATCTGCGCGCCTTCTTCGGCGACGCGCCCAAAGACGAGGGCGAGACCAGCTACCAGCCGGTCATCGCCATCTTCTCGGTCGCCTTCCTGATGGCGCTGGCGGTCAGTTGGGCGGCATTCGGCGACATCTTCACGGAACGCGCGCTGCAGTGGTTCATCGCCATCAGCATGTGTTTTCTGGCGGTCCAGAAGCTCAAGGATGTCGAGTCCTTCTCGACAATGTTCCTCAATTACGATCTGCTGGCGCGCCGCTGGGTGCGCTATGGCTACGTCTATCCATTCGCCGAGGCGCTGGCGGGCATTCTCATGATCGCCGGCGCGCTGATCTGGATCGCCGCGCCGGTGGCATTGTTCATCGGCACGGTCGGCGCTGTGTCGGTGTTCAAGGCCGTCTATATCGACAAGCGCGAACTCAAATGCGCGTGTGTCGGCGGCGACAGCAAGGTGCCGCTGGGTTTCGTCTCGCTCACCGAAAACCTGATGATGATCGTGATGGCGGTGTGGATGTCGCTGTAGGCGCGATTCCTCTGGCTACGGCGTGCGTGCGTGGCAGCGACGCGCTCGCGCCGGGCCGCCGCTTTTTCATTTGTTGCGTTGCCGGATTCGGGTCGGAATCGTCGTTTCCTCGGCAAGCCCACCGACGCCGGCGCAGCCGCTTCGCGCACAGTACGCCGGTGCTGACCTGCGCCGCCCACGCAAAAGCGAAATACATCGGCGCAATCGTCGGTTCGACCCTGCCTGTTCCATCCCATGCGCCGTCGGGCTTTTGTCCGTCGCGCCCGCCCGTGGTGCATGCCCGGTGTGGCGGATCGCTATAGGACATGTCCGACTTTTGCGCGTTGCGAGGTCCTACCGTGCGACGCGCGGCGGGCTGACAGACACAAATCGACCAGGTGAAATAATTCACACACGGACGTAACGAGAGGAGATCGACGTTCCGGGAACGGATGTTTGACGAAAGCGCGGTTGGCTTGCGCAAGCATCGGTGTCACACCGCTTCGAAACCTGAAGCGCACTCACAGACGAGTGCTACCACTAGCGGAGGGACGTATGCACAGCATTTTCTACATTATCGGCGTGGTCGTAGTTGTTCTCGCCATCCTCAATTTCGTCGCTTGATCAGCGAAAAGGAGTCAATCATGAACCCCAACCAGCCCGCGTCGGGCATGGAAGACCCAACGACACCTGACAAAAACAAAACCCGTGTCGAGACCAAACCGGAGACCCGCGCGGAGGACGTCAAAACGACTGCGAAAGCGGCGGTGGATGACCTCAAGTCCGAAGCCCGCGATCGCGCGCACGCTGCGAAAGACAGTGTGGCCGAAGAAGTTTCCAGCGTGGCCTCGGCGCTGCGAACCGCTGCGCACGAGCTGCGTAGCGGCTCGCCGCAGGAGCGCACCCTGGGCCAGATTGCAGACGGCCTTGCCGACGCGTCGGACGCGATCCGCGACAAGGATCTCGGTGAGATCGTGCATGACGTGAGTGATTTTGCACGTCGAAATCCGGCGGTCTTCCTGGGCGCTTCTGCGCTGCTCGGCTTTGCCGCCACACGCTTTGCCAAGGCATCGAGTTCTGGTCGGGACGCATCAGACGCGTCGTCTTCGATGCCGGCTTCGACCGGAAATCTTGCCTCGGGCAGCGCGTCCGGCGGCTATCAGGGCACCGCGTCCGGCAGTTATTCGGCAGATCGCACATCAGCAGGTGGCAACCGCGATTCGTCGAACGCGCCGGTGCCTAACTTTGCCTCGACGGGAACCGCCGCTTCGCGCAGCGCGTCCAGCGGCTATTCGGGAGACCGCACATGAGCAACGAAAAGACCAACGCAAGCGCCGGAACACTATTGTCCGACGCGCTCAACAACGTCAGCTCGCTGATTCGCAATGAGGTCGATCTGGCGAAGGCCGAGCTCAGCGAGAATCTGAATCGCGCGGGCGTGGCGATCGGCCTCATCGCGGGCGCGCTCGTCATGGCCATCGTCGCGCTGACTGTACTTGCCGCGGCGGTTGTCACCGCACTGACCTCGGTGGGCATGCACCCTGGCTGGGCCGCACTGATCGTCGGCGGCGCACTTGCCATCGTGGCCTTCATGTTATCGGCGAAAGGTCTCAAAGACCTCCAGCCGTCGAGGCTTGCGCCCACCCGCACGGCCAAGAATCTGCAACGCGATGCGACCCTTGTAAAGGAGGCATACCATGACTAATGACACGCGCTCACCCGAGCAAATCGAACGCGACATCGAGCGCGATCGCCAGGCGTTAAGCCAAAACCTCAATGGAATCCAGCAGAAGTTTTCCTTCGATACGATCGCCGGCCAGATCAGTGAGCAGTTTCGCGAGCACGGTGGTGACATCAGTCGTGCGATGGCGAACTCGGTAAAGGAGAATCCGATGGCGGTGGCCCTCACCGGCGTCGGCCTGGCCTGGATGATCTTCGGCAGCGGGCGCAACGGCAGTGCGTCGCGTCAGCATGCAGGGTACGGCGCGCCCCTGGACAGTGATCGCGCAACGTTCCAGCGGCAGCGCGACAGCACGCTGGGCTATGGCGCGACGCGACAGTACCCGGCCGAGCCGGACTGGGCACGCGACGATGCCGGCTATGGCGAAGACGATGGCCGTCCGCTGATCGACCTGATCTCCGAGAATGCCTCGGACGCGGCGGCATCGGCGAAGTCGGGCGCGCAGTCGGCCTCGCAGGCGGTATCCGAGCGCGCGGCTGCAGTGCGCGACCGCCTGGCGCAAGGCACGGAGAATCTGTCCGACGCGGCGCGCGAGCGCATCGTCGCCGCGCGTGCAACCGCCCTCGATGCAAAGCGCAAAATGGCCCGCACCGCCCGGCGCGGCGCGGCAAAGGCCTCCGACTTCTTCGAGCAGCAACCGCTCGTGTCGGGCGCCTTGTCGTTCGCCGTCGGCGCCGCGATCGGGGGCGCGCTGCCACGCACGCAAGCTGAAGACGAGGCCTTGGGTACGCACAGCGACGCGCTGATTGCCGAGGCTGAACGCCTGTTCAAGGAAGAGCAGGAGAGCGCGGCGAGAGTGTTGGGGGCGGCGACCGAAGAAGCCAAGTCGATCGTTCAAGAGAAAAGCGCCCATCGTGACGCGGCGGCGCCGGGCGCCTGAACGGCGGACCACGGTCTGGCGATCAGCTTGGGGCCGGGCGCTCGCGTCAAGCCGCATGGCACACAACGCCCGCCAGAGGTAAGCGCAAAGGGGCGCCTGCGGGCCCCTTTGCGCCGCCGCCGGCCTGC
>CBDULG010000334.1:0-3453 GCA_965367985.1 uncultured Rhodocyclaceae bacterium | reverse complement strand
TCGACGGATTCGCCAAAGGGCAGGTATTCGACCTTGGAGAAGTCCTCATACGTCATGCCGGCGCCCTTGAAGACGGCACGCGCGTTCAGTTCGGTACCCGACTTCGGCGCGCCCACCGATACCCGCTTGCCTTTAAGATCGGCCAGCGTTTTGATGCCGGACTCCTTGGATGCCACGATCTGGATGAAGTTGGGATACATCGCGCCGATCGCCCGCAGCTTGTCGAGCGGTTTGGCAAAACCCGCCTCGGCGTTGCCCTTGTAGGCGTCGGACACCGCATCGCCGAGCGCCAGACCCACTTCGCCGCGACCGGCTTGCAGCAGGTTCACATTCTCGGCGCTGGCCTTGGTGGATTGCACGCTGATTTTTGCATTGGGCAATACCTCGCCGTACAGCTTTGAGAGCGCAACCCCCATCGGGTAGTACACGCCACTGGTGCCGCCAGTGAGCACGTTGATGAATTTCTGCTCGGCGAGCACGCCGCTCGATGCAATCAGCGCAGCCGCGGCCACGCCCAGGATTCGGATCAGTTTCACGGTGAAGTCTCCATTGATGGTTTTCTTGTGGCGGAACGATGGTGCCGTGGCCGGAAACGAACCAGCCATTACCGGGCGCCACACCCGCATGGTAAACGCAAAACGGCCGCTGGATTAACCTCGGGAATCCCGTATTACGGCGCTGCTGATTCGGACCAGGGAGCGGGCTGTGCCCGACGCGCCGCCGCGCCGGGGCAAGAGTCACGCCGGCAAGCGCAGGCTCGGCGTGAGCACCGACGGGTCGGGGCAAAGCTCGATGAGCGCCGGCACACCCGCCGCACTGGCCCGCGCGAAGGCATCGGCAAACTGCGCGGTGCGCGTGACGCGCTCGCCATGGGCGCCGTAGGCATGTGCCAACGCAACGAAGTCGGGATTCCGCAGCGCGGTGCCGGCGACCCGCCCCGGATAGTGTTTTTCCTGGTGCATGCGGATCGTGCCATACATGTTGTTGTTCACCACGATGAAGACGACATTGGCGCGCTGCTGCACGGCGGTGGCCAGCTCCTGCCCGGTCATCAGAAAGCAGCCATCGCCGCTGAAGGCGATCACTTGGCGATCCGGATGCACGATTTTTGCGGCAATCGCCGCCGGAACGCCATAGCCCATGCTGCCGCTGGTCGGTGCTAGCTGCGTGCGGAATCGCCGGTAGCGAAAGAACCGGTGTACCCAGATCGAGTAATTTCCGGCCCCGTTGGTGAGAATCGCATCGTCGGGAAGCGTTGCGTCGAGCCAGCGCATGACTTCACCCATCTGCAAATCGCCTGCGGTGGCGGACGGCGTGGAATGCAGCAAGTAGGCGTCGCGCCCGGCCGTCACTTCGTCAGCCCACGCCGAGCCATCGACCGCAACCTCGGCCAGCGCTGCGGCGATCTGCGCCATGCCGGCGTGAATCGGCAACGTCGCGCGATAGACCCGACCGAGTTCGTCGCTCGCCGCATGCACATGGATCAGCGTCTGCTGCGGCTCGGGCACGGTCACCAGCGTATATCCGCTGGTGGTCGCCTCGCCCAGGCGCGCGCCGACCACCAGCAACAGGTCGGCACAACGGACACGCTCGGCCAGTGCGGGGCTGATGCCCAGGCCCACGTCGCCGACATAATTGGCATGCCGGTTGTCGAACAGATCCTGAAAGCGGAACGCACAGGCCACCGGCAGTTGGTTGCGTTCGATGAAGCGGCGCATGTCGTCACAGGCGCGCGCAGTCCAGCCCCCGCCGCCCAGCAGCACCAACGGGCGGCGCGCCGCCGCCAGCAATTCGGCCAGGCGTGCGATGTCGGTCGCCGCGGGACTGGCGTGCACCGGCTGCGCGGCGCGCACGTCGCGCACTCGCGCATGGCCGAAGAGCACGTTCTCAGGCAACGCCAACACCACTGGCCCGCCGCGCCCCGAGGCGGCGCACTGAAACGCGCGGTGCAGATACTCCGGCAGTCGGTCGCTGCGGTCGACCTGCGCCACCCATTTGGCGATGCCGCCAAACATCGCGCGGTAGTCCACCTCCTGGAAGGCTTCGCGGTCGACGCAGTCGTCGCCCACTTGACCGACCAGCAGGATCATCGGCGTCGAATCCTGCGCCGAAGTGTGCACCGCGATGCTGGCATTGCACGCCCCGGGCCCGCGCGTCACCAGACAGACGCCGGGCCTTCCGGTCAGTTTGCCGTAAGCCTCGGCCATGAATGCCGCGCCGCTCTCGTGCCGGCAGGTCACCAAGCGTATGCGACTGCGCTGCGCATAGAGTCCGTCCAGCACCGGCAGATAGCTTTCACCCGGCACGCAAAACACCGTGTCCACGCCGTTGCCGGCAAGCGCGTCGGTGACAATGTGTCCGCCCAGCCGTTCGGTTGCCTCGTCGTGCTCCATCTGCCTCTCCCATGCAGGTGCTGCGCCCTATCGGTGCCGGCGCGCTCACAGCGCGATGATGTCATCGGCGGCGCGCGGCTACAATCTGCACAGCACCCTGACAAAGGAGTCAATCATGCTGATTACTTTCAAATCCGCCGCGGCCGCGGATGTTCTCATGTTCGGCGAGTCCGCGCGGGTCATCTTCCAGGTACTCGGCAAGGACGCGAATGCCGCACAGGGCATCATCACGGTACAGCAGTTGCCCGACGCCATCGCGCGACTGGAAAAGGCGATCGAGGAAGACAAGGCACGGCGCGATGCCGATCCGGACGATGACGACCCAGATCCCGACGCCGACGACGCCAAACCGCGCGGCATCGGCGCGCCGGTGAGCTTTGCGCAGCGCGCGTGGCCGCTGCTCGAGATGCTGCAGTACGCCCTCGAGGAAGGCAAACCGGTCACCTGGGGCACGTGACAAACCAGCCTATGACCTTAGTAATAGATCCGTAAAAAGCTGGCAAATTGCGTAAGACTGATCGCCATCGCTGTTACAAAACTTTTCGGTACGAACGGACGACGATAACGGGATTTGATTGAATCAACCGAATCGGTTAAATTGGCGCTACAACGACCCGATACTACTTTTGGATTAATCATGCCCCAACGACACAAAGCCCCGTCACCCTCGGCCGAACAGATCCTCGACTGGCGCCGCAAGCGCAAACTGAGCCAGTCGGAGTTCTGGGCGCCGATCGGCGTTACCCAGTCCGCCGGCAGCCGCTACGAGAGTGGCCGGCCGCTGCCGATTCCAATCGCGCTGTTGCTCGATCTGGTCTATGGCCCACCCAAGCGCGCGGAAAAACTGTTGGACAAACTGCGCACGGCTGACAAGTAGGGCGCTTCTCGCCCTCAACCCGCGGCGCGTGATGAAGTCCTGTCGCGCGCCGCAGGGATGCCACCGCTACGTGCCGCCGCAATAACACGGCCGCCAGGGCGGCGGCCGATCATCTTGCGCGCGCGACTACGCGACTACTCGAGATTCTGTACCTGCTCGCGCATCTGCTCGATCAGCACCTTC
>CBDULG010000333.1:0-3465 GCA_965367985.1 uncultured Rhodocyclaceae bacterium | reverse complement strand
CATTCGCGACCGAGCCTTCGGTATCGGCGGGATGAATCATTTCATGCTGCCGATCGGCAGCGACGCGAAGGGCTGGAACGGTGCCAACGACATCCTCAGCTCCGCGACGCGCTACGGCAATTTCGCCATGGAGCACATGATCAACGACATCCTGAAGAACGGCGGCGGCAAGAAGCACCTCGTGGCCAAGATATTCGGCGGCGGACAGATCATTCCCTCGATGACCGATATCGGCGAGAGAAATATCGCGTTTGTACGCGAGTATCTGGACGCGGAGAACATCCCTTTGATCGGCGAGGACGTAGCGGACATTCACCCGAGAAAGGTCGTCTATTTTCCGAAGTCCGGCCGTGTTCTGGTCAAGCGCCTGCGGCACCTGCACAACGATACCGTGGTGCGTCGCGAGTCCGCTTACCGGAACAAGCTCGTCCACACACCGGTGCGAGGCGAGGTCGAGCTATTTTCAACGGACCGTGGGCAGCGCGATGAGTGACAAGAAGATTAGACTACTGATCGTCGACGATTCGGCGCTGGTCAGACAGATGCTCAGCAGCATCTTCGCGCGCACGACCGATATCGAGGTGGTGGGCGTGGCGCACGACGCCTATGTGGCGCGCGACAAGATCAAGCAGTTGAACCCCGACGTCCTGACCCTCGACGTCGCAATGCCGCGTATGGACGGCGTTACCTTTCTCGGCAACCTCATGCGGCTCCGGCCGATGCCGGTCGTCATGGTGTCGTCGCTGACCGCACAAGGCGCGGAAATTACCCTGCGCGCCCTTGAATTCGGTGCGGTGGACTACGTCGCGAAGCCGAAGGTCTATGGCGCCGGGGGTTTGCAGGAATGCGCTGACGAGCTATTGGACAAAGTGCGCGCCGCGGCCCAGGCGCGCGTCCGCCCGCTCGAACGAAATACCCGGCGCCAGGTGAGCAACGACATACCCGAGCGGCTGGGTGCCGACGCGGTGCACACGCCGCGCCGCGCGATGGTTCGTTTTCGCGCCACCGACCGAGTCATCGGTATCGGCGCCTCGACTGGTGGCACCGAGGCCATCAAGGACGTGCTGGCGCGCCTGCCTCCGGATATGCCCGGCATCGTGATCACCCAGCATATTCCGGTCGCGTTCAGCGCGGCTTTCGCCAAACGGGTCGACAGCGTGTCGCCGTTGACTGTCGTACAGGCGGTTGACGGGCAGCAAGTGCTGCCCGGGCGTGCCTACCTCGCGCCGGGCGACCGTCATCTGATGATCGTGCGCGACGGCGCGCGTTACGTGTGCAGGCTGAACGACGGCCCCCCGGTTAACCGGCACAAGCCCTCGGTCGACGTGATGATGCGTTCGCTGGCGCGGAACGCGGGTCCCAATGCGATTGGCCTGATGTTGACCGGGATGGGCGCCGATGGTGTCGAGGGTTTGGGTGAGATGCGGGCGGCCGGGGCCACTGTTGTTGCGCAGGACGAGAAGACCAGCGTGGTGTGGGGTATGCCGGGTGAAGTCGTGAAACGCGGCTTCGCGCACGAAGTGCTGTCGCTCGGCAGGATACCGGAGCGGCTGGTCGAACTGGTCGAGGCGTGAATGAGCGCGAATCAGCAAGCCTGCGCGCCGCTTGCGGCTTCCTGCCGAGGTTCAAGTTTTGGCGCAACGCCGCCGATACTGCAGGTGACCGATCAACCAGGGATTCGCGCCATCACGGCGTGAACGCATACACGCAGAGTTGCAATCTCGGTGGAGAACTCCAGCGCCAGGCCTTACATTTTTCCCGTGGCGATCAGCGTTTGTGTGGCGCTGCTGAGCCGGGTCTGGCCGCAATGGTTTCCCGGGACGGCGGTTGCGCTCATCGGCGGCGGCGCGGCCGTCGCCTGGGTGTTCGCGCAGCGTCGCAGGACGGTAGCCGCCGCCAGCGCGAATCGGTCCCTCAACGACCAGGTGGCGCGGGTGGAGCACGGAGTCACCGAGCTGCTCCGCCACGTGGAAACCCACCTGCTTCAGGTCGTCGAGGAGATGCGCGCCGACTTACGGCAGATCCAGGCGCTGGTGTCGGATGCCGTCAGAACGCTGCAGGACGCCTTCAACGGCTTGAATGGCGAATCCAGCACCCAACAGCAAGCGGTCACTCACCTGATGGAGCAGATGCGCAGTGATCAGGGCGCGAGTGACGGACAAGTCACCTTCACCGAATTCGCAGAAGAGATCGATACGGTCTTGCGGCATGTTGTCGACTATGTCGTCGCCACCAGTGCCAACAGCATGGAAATGGACGAGCGGATCAATGCTGTCGTGAGCCATATGGAGCAGGCCAATGCCTTGTTGAACGACGTCAAGCTGATTGCCGATCAAACCAATCTGCTGGCGTTGAATGCCGCAATCGAGGCGGCCCGGGCGGGTGACGACGGGCGTGGTTTCGCGGTCGTCGCCGACGAGGTGCGCAAGCTCTCGCTCAGGTCGGACCGGTTCAACGACGAGATACGCGAAGTCGTCCACAGCTCGATGGACAACATCGGCGGGGCGCGCGAGGCCATTCGCAGGCTCGCGTCGCAGGACATGAAGTTCGCGATTGAATCCAAGACCAAGGTCAACGCGATGACGGAACGGATCCAGGTTCTGCACGGATCGGTCGAAAAGGCGTTGGGTGAGGTTTCCACGTCGTCCGCGCAGATCGACAGTTTGGTCGGCAACGCGGTCAGGTCGCTGCAATTCGAAGACATCGTGTGCCAGTTGTCGACCTATGCGGAACAGCATCTGGCCCGTATTCAGGGGTTGGTCGGCAATACGCGAAGCGGGCTGACGTCGCTGCGCCGGGCCGAAAACGGCACCAGCGACGACTTCGTTGGCGAGCTCGAGCAGCTGAAGGCGGCGCTCGACGCGTACGTTGCCGAGACCAATGCGCGCCAGCGCAAGCCCGTGGCACAGGCAAGCATGAACGAAGGCGCGATTGAGCTTTTCTGACTTTCTGATGACGTCGACGGGCGCGAGGATCGATGGCACCCGTTCATTGCCAAGCCGATCAATCCGCAGGCGCTCGGGTCGCGGGTCAACGCGGTGATCCGACGCAGCGACAGCTTTCAGGCGCAGTATCGCGAACGCCGCGAGCTTGCCTACCATCGGGTCCGGATCGAAATCGAACAGGCGGCCGCGCACCACGTATTCCGGTCGAAAGTCGATCGCGATCGCCTGGACCTGCCCAATACCCGCTACAGCCTGTCGCCGATGTCGCTCTGCAACGGCGCTCTGCTGCTGGCCGCGGAGAAACCCGACGGCAGCGCGAATCTGTTGATCGGTGACTTTACCGGTCACGGTCCGACGGCTGCGACGGGCAGTCTGCCCGCGGCGGACGTTTTCTACGCCATCTCGGCGAAGGGCTTCGGCATCGAGGAAGTGATGGCGGAAACCAATCGCCGTCTGGCGGGGCTGCTGCCGACCGGCGTGCCGGGCCGGGAGCCTGACTCCGGGTTCGCAAATCGCCTAT
>CBDULG010000332.1:0-3473 GCA_965367985.1 uncultured Rhodocyclaceae bacterium | reverse complement strand
CGACATTCTAACCACCCTGTACGGTGGTGGCATCGAACGGACCGCCATGCGGCGGGCTGGATGTTTCTGCATATTTCATCAGCCACTGCGGCTGACCCTGCCGGTGAGCGAAGCTATTGTGCCGCGCACCGTGCTGGCGGCGGCGAACAATCCGCATAAGGCCGAAAACCGACGCCTGCGAAGGTCTCAGTCACCTCGCGCTATTTGCTGCGTTCCGCGTGCGGCGTTCCGCGGCTCGCTGTGGATCAGCTTGCTGTAGCGCTCGCGGCCCGCGCCGCGGCTGGGCTCATCGCCCCGAGCCGCAGGGGTGCAGATCCTTGCCGCATTGCTCGAAATTGCCCAGTGGACGGTTGAAGGTGTATTCGAGCGGCTTGCCGATCCACTCGTGCGCCGTCTCACCGGCTGAACCCGAAGGCAGCGTGAACGGCAGCGCCAGCACGAAGCCGACAGTGCCGAGCGCGGCGCCGACGAGGCCGAGCGGGCGCACGACGATCAGATCGACCGCCATGTCAGTGCCCTTGTCACCGGTCACCGTGTCGTCCGAATACTGGGCTAATGCCGGAGTGCTCATCATCGCCGCGGCGAGCACGGTCAGCCAGAATCGTTTCATCGTCATGACCTCCTGTATTGCCCCCGCTCAGTGGCTGGCGAACACCGCCTGCGATCCGTCGCGGTCGAAGCGGATGACATCGTAGCGATCCGCAGGATAAGGCCCTTCCATGCCCGGCGAGCCCATTGGCATGCCCGGTGCGGCAAGCCCCTGCGCCTGCGGTGGTGAATCGGCGAGCAGTTTCTTGACGTCCGCCGCCGGCACATGGCCTTCGATGATGTAGTTGCCGACCTTCGCCGTGTGGCACGAGCCGAGCGCTTCAGGCACGCCGAGTTGGTGCTTGATCCGGCTCATCTCGCCGCTCGGCACCTCCTTGACCGCGAACCCCGCCTCACGCATGTGCTCGGCCCATTTTCCGCAGCAACCGCAATTGGGATCCTTGTACATCGTGACCTCCGGCGCGTCGGCATGCAGCGCGCCGCTCAACGCGAAGAGCATGGCCGTAAGCAGCATGACGCCGGCGCGTGTTGCATGTTTCATCGTCAATTCCTCGTCTTGGTTGTCTGCATTTACTGTGGCGACGGCGCAAACCGTTGCGCACGCATCTGCCGAATCTCGTCCGGCCAGCGACTCTCGATATGGGACAGTACCGCGCGGATTTCGTTGTCGGAAAGTACCCCGCCAAAAGCCGGCATGTCGCTCTCGTAGCCGTCCGGCGCGAGCGGTGGCACGATGCCGTCGCGCGTCATGCGAAACAGCATGTCCATGGGATGGTGCCAGGTGTGGCCGCTGGCGTCGTGGGGCGGCGCAGGAAGGCGGCCATCGGGTTTTCGATTGCGCCAGTCGGGCTCACCCTCCATGTTTGCGCCATGACAACTTGCACAGTGCGCAACGTACACACGGGCGCCTTCGTCCAGTTCCGCAACTGGCCGCTCATCGCTTTGCGGACCGCAGCCGGTAAGGGCGAGCAGCGCGCCCGCGAGTGCGGCCGGGGAGGCGAAGTGCGCGAAAGTCATGCCGTCACCGGCGCCTCCGCAACCCGCGGTAGCGCCGGCATCACCAGCCGGTAGATGAGCGGGATGGCGAACAACGTGAGCACGGTGGAAAAACCCAGCCCCCAGACGATGCTCGCCGCCACCGGGCCCCACATCAACGACTTGCCGCCCAGACCGACAGCGAGCGAGAACAGCCCGCCGATGGTGGTGGTGGTGGTGATGAGGATCGGGATCACGCGCCGGCGCGCGGCATACACGGCGGCATGCAGCACGCTCATGCCGTTGCCGCGCCGCTCGTTGGCGGCATCGATGAGCACGATGGCGCTATTGACCGCGATGCCGGTCAGCGCAATGACGCCGTAAAGCGTGTACAGCGACATCGGATTCTGCGAGATGAACAGCCCGAGCACCACGCCGGTGAACGCCAGCGGCACGGTGACCAGAATGATCAGCGGCTGCCAGTAGCTTCTGAACTGGGTAGCGAGGATCAGGTAGATGAGGCCAAGGCCAAATGAAAACAGACGCGCCATCGAATCGAGGCTCTCCTGGATGTCGTCGAGTTCACCGGAGAAATCGAGCGCGACCTGCGGGTAATCCGGTTGCAGCGTTTCCCACGCAGCCTTGAGCCGGTCGTTGGCGGTGACAGTGTCGGTGGTGTCTGGCAACAGATCGGCTTCGACGGTGATCGCGCGGCGCAGCCCATAGTGGCGGATGTAGCCCTTGGAGATGCGCATTTGCGCATCGACCAGCGCGCCGAGCTGCACCAGGCGACCATCGTCGAGCGGCACGGTGCGCTGCAGTAGCTCGTCGATGTCGCGCAGCATTTCGGGCTTGGCGCGCACGATCACGTCCACCTTTTCACCGTCGTCACGAATGCTGGTGATTGTCTCGCCCTCGCCGTATAGGCGCAGCAGGCGCGCCACGACACCCGGTTGCACGCCGGCGCGAGCGAGTTTTTCGCGATTGAGGACGAGGCGCAATTCGGTGCGCCCGGGCACATCGTCGTCGCTCAGATCCTTGATACCGGGGATCTTCGCGGCTTCCGCCTTGATCGCGTCGGCAGCGGCGCGCAGCACCTCGTAATCGTCCGCCTTGACCTTGACGCTGATGGCCTTGCCGGCGGGCGGTCCGCCCTTGAGTTCGAGAAAGGACAGCTTGACCTCGCCCTCCAGCGCCATCACCGGCTCGCGCAGCGATTCGATGATCTCGGCCGTGAATGCGCCGTCACGCGCGCGCGGCGCAAGTGACACCAGCACCTGGCCGTACTGGTCGCCATAGAGCGGCTCGGTCTCGGTAAATTTGATGCCCGCGTAGGCCGTGACCGAACGCAGCTGCGCCGGATCAAGCTGTGCGCGAATCGTGTCCGCCACCGCCTCGCTTTGGCGCAGCGTACGCTCGAGCGTCATGCCCGCCGGCATGTCGACGTTCACGTAGAACAGGCGCAGCGAATCGAAGGCGAAGAACTGCTGTTTGACCACACCGCTGGCGACCATCGCGCCCGCGCCGGCCACGGTGAGCAGCACGACCAGCAAGGCCAGCTTGGGCCAGCGCATGACGCGGATCAGCGCGCGCGAATACTTGACCCGCACCCAGTGGGTGAACTTCACCCGCCGCCGCTGCCCGGCACTCACCGCCTGATCGGCGCGCGGGCGGATGCTGAGCACATGCGTGGGCAGAATCCAGAAGGCTTCAAACAGGCTCACGCCGAGCGCCACGGTGACCACGAAGGGCACCACGAACATGAACTTGCCGAGAATGCCCGGCAGCAGCATGAGCGGCAGGAAGGCCGCCATGGTGGTGAGCACCGCGCTGGTCACCGGCGCGGCGACTTCGGCGACACCATCAATGACCGCATCCATCGGCGGCGCGCCGCGCTGCAGGCGGTAGTAGATTGCCTCGATCACCACCACCGCATCATCGACCAGCAT
>CBDULG010000331.1:0-3489 GCA_965367985.1 uncultured Rhodocyclaceae bacterium | reverse complement strand
TTGAGACGCTACGGGCGGTCATGCGAACCGTCCGCCAGCGCCATCCCTTCGAGATCGTCGCGATGGTCGTGCTCCCCGACCATCTGCATACGATCTGGAAAACGCCGGAAGGCGATTCGGCCTACCCGATGCGATGGTGTTTGATCAAAAGCCGGTTCTCACGCGCGATTCCCAAGCGAGAAATCGTCGGTCCCAGCCGACACCTCAAACGCGAGCGCGGGATCTGGCAACGGCGCTACTGGGAACACCAGATTCGCGATGAAACCGACCTCGAGCGACATGTCGATTACATCCACAACAACCCGGTGAAACACGGGAACGTGACACACGCGAGCGATTGGCCGTATTCGTCGATTCACCGGTTTGCGAGGCTGGGATTGACGCCGAACAATTGGGGTGTCGGGTAGTCGTATCGTGCGCGTTGAGTGGATTGTTGGGCTTCGCTGCGCTCTGCCCAACCTACGCCTCTACGCTTTATTCGGATTACGCTGACGACGGAGATTGCATTATTATGTCCTTACGACAAAGTAAGGAGTATTGGACGGGAGGGCGTATGTCTACTGCGACCATGACCAGCAAAGGTCAAATCACCATTCCTGCCGCGGTGCGAGCCGCGCTTGGCGTCGAGGCCGGCGACCGGGTTGAATTCGTTCAGATTGAGCCAGGGCGATTTGAACTGGTCGCTGCCACAGAATCCGTTACGGCGCTGAAGGGTTTGGTACGTAAACCTGCCGTACCGACTTCGATTGAAGCGATGAATCAAGCGATTGCGGCTCAAGGGGCGAAAGCACGGTGATCGGACTCGATACCAACGTGTTGGTGCGGTACGTTGCGCAGGACGACCCCAAGCAATCGCCCAGGGCCACGCTTCTGATGGAATCATTGACTGTAGATGCGCCCGGTTTCGTCAGCATCGTCTCGGTTGTCGAGCTTGTGTGGGTGTTATCCGGCTGTTATGGCAGCACCAAGGGCGAAATTTGCGAAATCCTGACCACGCTGCTACGTACCAAAGAGCTTGTCGTTGCTCAGGCAGATACCGTCTGGCAGGCGCTGCGGTCGTTCCGGGACAGCAAGGCGGATTTTGCCGACTGCCTGATCGAGCGCACTGCAAACGCGGTTGGATGCAGCCATACAGCAACGTTCGATCGCGAGGCTGCAAAAAGCTGTGGCATGAAGTTGCTCGAGTGATCAAGCCAATTGGCAGCCCGCGTAGGGCAGAAAAGCGTAGCGCCTTCTCCCGCATTTGAACCGTATTTGGCGGCCGAAGTCGGTTCAACCGCCCGACGTCGCCGCGCCAGCCACCATCCGCTTCAACTCCGGCAAGCACGACCCGCAGTTCGTCCCGCACTTCGTGCGTGCCTGCAAGGCGTCGAGGCTTTCGCCGGCGTTGAACGCGGCGACGATCTCTTCTTCCGCGACATCGAAGCAATTGCACACGACCTTGCCGCGCGCGTGTTGGCCGACCGGCGGCTGGGCGAGCGGGGCGAACAGCCAGGGGCGCAATTCGCTGGCCGGGGTGCCGCGCGCCATCATGTCAGCGAGCCATTCGGCGGCGCGGGTTTCGCCGGCGAGGCGCACCGCGCCGACCGCTTCGCCGCTCATGCGCGCGCGCTTGGCGATCTCGCGGCGGCTGTCTTCGTAGCTCAGCACGCGCCCGGGGTCGTCGAGGTCGAGTGCGTGATCGACCGCGGCCAGTGTGTCGGCGTCGATCTTCTCGCCGCGCAGCTTGAGCACCACCACGGGCGTGTCGCGTCCGGCAAGAGTGAGGCTGGCGTAGGGGTATTCAGCGAGCAGCGGGCGCAGGCGGACCATCGTGTCCACTGCGCTTTCGCCGTCTGCCGGCTCTGCCGTGGCGCGTTGCAGCGCAACCAGCGACGGCTGGAGATCGAGCTTGGCGACCTGAATCGCGGCGTGCTTCAGTTCAGGCTGGCCGGACGCGGGATCGGTCCGCGAAATGGTCAAGCCGTTCACGCCGAGCCCGCCCATGCTGTTGCCACCCCAATGCATCGGCATGAAACACTGACCGGGCCGCAGCGTGGTGCTCGCCAGCACCTTAAGCGCGACGCGGCTGCGGCGCGATTTGACGGTGACCAGGTCGCCGTCCTCGAGTTCGCGCCGCGCGAGGTCGTCCGGGTGCATGTGCAGCAGCGGTTCTGCTTCATGGGCGTAAAGGCGGGGCACCAGTCCGGTGCGGCTCATGCCATGCCACTGGTCGCGCAAGCGGCCGGTGATCAGGTGCAGGGGGTAGGCAGCGCTGGGCGATTCGGCGGTGACAGTGTGCTCGCAGGCGACGAAGCGGGCGCGGCCGTCGGCGGTCGGGAAGATGCCGTCCTTGTAGAGGCGCATGGTGCCGCGCGCCGCACCTTCCGGGAAGGGCCACTGTTGGGGTCCGCGCGTGGCGAGCATGTCGTAGCTCAGACCGGTGATGTCGAGATCGCGTCCGCGGGTCGATTCTCGATGTTCGTTCCACACCGCTTCGGCCGAGTCGTAGGCGAACAGGCGCCGCGCGAGCGCGCCCTTGCCGAGTTTGTCGCCCAACCGATGCGCGAAATCGACGCCGACTTCCCAGTCCGGGCGGGCCTCGCCCGGCGGCGGTACGGCGGCATTGACCCGTGTGATGCGGCGCTCGGAGTTGGTGACGGTGCCATCCTTTTCGCCCCAGGTGGCGGCAGGCAGCAGGAGATCAGCGAACGCACAGGTTTCGGTGCCGGCGAAGGCTTCCTGCACCACGACGAACTCGGCGGCGCGCAAGGCCGCCTGTACAAGCGTCTGGTCTGGCATCGACTGCGCGGGGTTGGTGCAGGCGATCCACACCGCCTTGATGTCGCCCGCGGCGAGCCCTGCGAACAGCTCCACGGCGCGCTTGCCGGGTGCCTCGGGCACGGCGTCCACGCCCCACAGTTCAGCCACCTCGGCGCGATCCGCCGAATTGGCCAGATCGCGGTGGCCGGACAGCAGATTGGCCATGCCGCCGACTTCGCGCCCGCCCATCGCGTTGGGCTGGCCGGTGAGCGACAGCGGGCCGGCGCCGGGCTTGCCGATCTGGCCGGTGGCGAGGTGCAGATTGATCAATGCCGCATTGTTGTTGGTGCCGAAACCGTACTGATTGAGTCCCTGGCAGTACATCGACAGCGTGGCGGGCGAGGTTGCGAACCACTCGGCGGCCTGTTCGATGTCCTTCTTTTTCAGGCCGCAGAGCGTCGCCGCCATCGACGGCGTGTACTCGCGCACGGTGTGCTTGACGGCATCGAAACCGGCCGTGTGGGCGTCGATGTAGTCGCGGTCCACCCAGCCTTCCCACAGCATCACATGCAGCATCGCGTTGTAGAGCGCCACGTCGGTGCCGGGGAGCAGCGCGAGGTGCAGGTCGGCGGCCTCTGCAGTGTCGGTGCGGCGCGGGTCGACCACGATCATTTTGAGTTCGGGATGGGCCTTGCGCGCGTCTTCGATGCGGCGGAAAACGATCGGGTGGGCGAAGGCGGTATTGCT